>JBMTLP010000098.1:0-9509 GCA_049433245.1 Pirellulales bacterium | reverse complement strand
TGTGCTGACCATCGTTGACGATGCCCACAAAACGTATGACGGGGCGGAACTTGCCGAGGTCGTGGAGGCAGGGCTCGTGCAGCAAGCTCATGCTGCGGTGGTGCTGGTGGGGGAAGGGAGACTGCTCACGCTGCTGGCTCGGCAGCCAGATCTCGAGCAGCGTGTCGACTTGCGAGCACCGCTCAAACCCTGGGGCCTCCAGGACACCCGCCTGCTGACCAGCCGCCTGCTGCCAGGGTTTGGGGGCATGCCCGATGCCGACAGTCTGTGCCTCCGCATCCACGAACTCGCCGCCGGCATTCCCCGCCAACTGATGCGACTGATCGAAACGGTGGCGATGGTCCGCTCAGCTGAGCCTAAGCACCTTGTGACGGTCGATGACCTCGAGACCTTCCATCGCAGGCTCTTCGTGCAAGCGGCGTAGCGACTGCCTGCCGAGACGCTTGCTGGCGCTCGGGGATCACCACTGGATCGAGGCGATGTCAGCCGCGGCTCGCTGCACCATGGCCAAGGTGCTATCCGAAGTCGTCGTGCCTGAAGTCGTCGTGCCACGGTCCACCGCGTATGGCGTGGGGTCGATCGGTGGTGTTGCGCCGGTCATCAGATCGGCCAGCAAGCGAGCTGTTCCTGGAGACTGGTGCCAGCCTGCTCGAAAATGCCCTGTGGCTACAAAGCCGTTCGAGACGTTGGGCGAACGCCCAATCCACGGAAGGCCGTCAGGGGAGCCTGGTCGCATGCCCGACCAGGTTTTTTCCACGTCGGCCTGGGTCAGTTCGGGGACCAGGCGACGGGCAAACTGGAGCATGCGCTGGATAGCGGGCTCCGTCGTGCCGAGGTCGAAGCCCGCGTCTTCGAGGGTAGAGCCAACGAGCACCCGACCGTCGGGGCGCGGCACGAGGTACTCCAGTCCCACATTGACGATGCGGCTGAGGGATGGAGAGGATTGCCGCAGGAGAGCGATCTGACCTCGCACAGGCCTGGGGACGACCGCGCGTCCAAACACCTCTGCAAAGATGGCCGACCAGGCCCCACCAGCCAACACCCACATGCCCGCTGTGTGGTCGCCTGTGAGACTGTGCACGATGCTGATCCGACCCTGGTCGCAGTCGATAGCCGTGACCGAGGTATCCGACACGATCTCCACGCCGCGCTGGCGACATGACTCCAGCAGGGCCTTGAGGTGGCGGGGAGGGCGAATCTGGCTCTCAGCCGGCAGAAGATACGCCCCGCTGAACAGGCCGCTGGTGGCTGCCGGCGCAAGTCCCGGCTCGGCACGCCTGATGTCGTCGTTGGACAGCCAGGCGAGATCGCAGCCCCGCGACCGCCACGCGTCTGCTTCCGTCCTGAGCCTGGCAGCGCCAGCCTCGTCGACAGCGAGGTACAGGCCGCCGCAGGCGGCGAGCCCATTGTCGATGCCCGTCTCTTCCAGCAGTTCCTCGTGCCATTGCCAGTGCAGTCGGTCGCTGAGGGTTGTCAGTCGATCCGCAGGGCCAGCAGTCGGCCAATCGGGTGCTGGTGGAAAGATCCCAGAGGCTGCCCACGAGGTCGTCTCTGACGCCGGTTCTCGGGTCAGCACACGAGTGGAGAGCCCGCGGCTAGCGAGTTCCCTGGCCAGCGAAAGCCCGATGATGCCTGATCCAATGATGCCGACGTCGACCATTCAGTTTCCGCGAGAAGCCGTAAGAGGCGGTTACGAGTTGGTGGCAATCGACGGATCGTCTGCGATGTTGACCCACACATGCACGTGGGGCGCACCTCGGAAGTGCCACACGAAGGCCGGGCCTTCCAATCGCCAGTTGTCCCAGACGCCGTCACTCCCAATGTCTGCGTCTTTGTAAAACATCAGTCGACAACCCTCGAGACCTCCCTGCTTGGCAAGGCACTCGCGAACTTCCTCACGATCCGATCCTCGGAAAGGTTCCAGCAGCACCCCCAGTACCCGCGAGAGTTCCCCCTGCTGGTCGGCAGCGAGGTCGGTCACCGCAATGCCCTGTGGACGATTGCCCGCATGCACGGCAGCCCCGCGGAAGCCCACGGCATTCTCGGCCGGAGACTTGGCCACGAGAGCCGTCTCACGCTGCTTGCCGTCAAGCATCTCGTAGACCTTGTTCGCCGCGATGGCCTGCGACCAGAACACATTGCCGGGGTGATCTTTGTCCTCATCAAACCCACCTGCGTCGTGCCCGTAGAAGATCGGGCCACCGAAGGCCACGTGATCGGCGGAGTTGCCGTCGCAGCGGAGTGTCATGTGGCGGCCGGTGAGCAGGAACTGCGATTTGCCCTGTCCTGGTTCACCGAGGATCGCAAACGACTGCTGGTGTCCGAAGCCGCCAGTGTCGTCTTCGAGTTGTTGGTGGAATCTTGCATGCCATTCGGGGGCGATCAACTGCTCGAAGATGTCGCGGGCGAGTTGCTTCTGCTCAGCCGTGAAGAAGTCGCTCGAAAGATCGGTCTCGTTGCAGTTCCAGTTGTTGGCTACACGGGTTCGTAGCAGGCCGAACTTTGGATGCACGTAATCCCAGTCGCGGCAGACCGCTTCTCGCTGCACGGGGGACAGCGTGCTGTGCAAGGCTGCCACCAAACTCTCCGCCGTGGCGACGGGCGCCTCGGCTGCCAGGGACCTGCCCACACCAAACGGAGCAATGCCGCTGAGGGTGGCGAGCGATGAGCCGCACGCCGCGGCCAAGGAGCCGCTCAGGAATCCTCGACGGCTCACTTCCGACGCTGTTCGAAGCGACGCCATCGCTGCAACATCTGCGTTGAGGCTGTGCGAAGGCGCGGCACTTCCGTCAAAACGTTCTTGTGATGACATCACTCTGCTCCTGTGGCATGGATCATCCCAGACTCCCGACCCACCATGAGACTCGATCGGCGACCGTCTGGGCAAGTCATGGCATGGTGGCGCCCGGGACCGTGGCTACAATCACCGCATGAGGCGGGATAGTGTCCGTCGCGTCTTTCCTGAAATCCGGCGCTTCCGCTGGCCTGTTTTGATGCACTGGGAGACCTCGCAACGATGAGCACGGTGTCAACGAGCCCAACAGGCCGACTGGTCTATTCCCAAGTTCCAGACCCGCTGGGGCGGTTTGGCGATTATGGCGGCCGATATGTGCCCGAAACGCTCTCTGCCGCGCTTGATGAACTGGAGCAGGCCTACACCGAGGCGGCCGCCGATCCTGCGTTCCAGCGGGAGTTGGCCGACCTACTGACACGATTTGTGGGGCGAGAGACCCCCCTGCTCTTCGCCGATCGGCTCACCTCGCACGTGGGAGGAGCGCAGATCTACTTCAAGCGGGAAGATCTGAATCACACCGGCGCTCACAAGATCAACAACACCCTCGGTCAGGGACTCCTCGCCCTGCGGATGGGGAAGCGACGGATCATTGCCGAAACGGGGGCTGGCCAGCATGGAGTGGCGACAGCGACTGCATGTGCTCGTTTCGGGCTCGACTGCGTGGTCTATATGGGGGCTGAAGACGTTCGGCGTCAGGCTCCGAATGTCCGCAACATGCGACTGATGGGGGCCGAGGTTCGCCCCGTTGAGAGCGGATCACGTACGCTCCGCGATGCGATCAACGATGCCATGCGAGACTGGATGGGCTCCGTGGAAACGAGCCACTACATCATTGGGTCCGTCGTCGGTCCGCATCCGTTTCCGAAGATCGTGCGCGATTTTCAGAGCGTGATTGGGAAGGAAACGGTGTCGCAGTGCGAACGCGACCTGGGTCGGATGCCCGAGGTTGTGGTGGCGTGCGTCGGTGGCGGCAGCAACGCCGCGGGCATGTTCTACCCGTTCGTGGACATCGAGGGTGTGCGGTTGGTGGGGGTCGAAGCAGGCGGGCGCGCGGCTGAGCCGGGTAGCCACGCCGCTAGCCTGAGCCATGGGCAGCCAGGTGTGCTGCACGGAAGCCTCAGCTACGTGCTGCAGGATCTCGACGGTCAGACGTCCGACGTGCACTCGGTGTCCGCGGGTCTCGACTACCCCGGGGTTGGTCCAGAACATGCCTACTGGCACGATGCTCGCCGTGTGGAATACACCAGCGTGACAGATGCCGAAGCGCTCGATGCCTTCGATCTCGTGGCCCGCAAGGAAGGCATTCTGCCCGCGCTGGAGACCTCCCACGCGCTGGCGTGGACGATCCGCGAGGCAGCCAAACTTCCCCGCGAAGCTGCCGTGGTCGTCTGTCTGTCGGGGCGTGGTGATAAAGACGCTGCCGAAATTGCTCGGCTGAGAGGCTATTCAGAGGACATGACCCATGGCTGATGTGGCTGTTGAAACCCCGCTCGCAAAACTCGCCGCCGCACTCACCGAGCGTCGCAAGGCGGGCGAGGTGGTCGTGGCGCCGTTCCTCACGGCCGGTGATCCGGACATGGACTTCACCTTTGAGGCACTCAAGGCCGCTCAGCACGCCGGAGCGACCCTCTGTGAACTCGGCCTGCCCTACAGCGATCCGATTGCGGATGGTCCAGTGATCCAGGCTTCTTACACGCGAGCCTTGGGGAGCGGCGCCACGCTGCAGGGGGTGTTCGATCTTGCCAGCCGGGCGGCCGCGGAGTTGACGATGCCCCTTGTGGCGATGACCAGTTACTCCATCATCTTTCGTCGCGGGATCGCGCGTTTCGTGGGTGAGGCTGCCGCGTCGGGGCTCACCGGGCTGATCGTGCCTGATCTGCCGATCGAGGAGTCGGCGGCGTTGTCATCGGCTTGCCGCGGGGCAAGTCTCTCGCTTGTGAGGCTGGTCACGCCCACCACACCCCCGGAGCGAGCGGCTCGGATCGCCGCGGAGACGACCGGCTTCCTCTACTGTGTGTCCGTCGCCGGCGTGACCGGCGAGCGGGTGGCGTTGCCGCAGCAACTCAAGGACCGCGTGCAGTGGCTCAAGGAGCAGACGGACGTGCCGATTCTGGTCGGCTTTGGGATCAGTCGGCCTGAGCAGGTGCGGGAAGTGGGGGCGGTCGCTGATGGCGTGATCGTGGCTCGGCCCTCGTGCGGCACCTCGAGGCGAGAGGCGGCCCTGGCGGCCATTTCGCAGCACGTGGGAGGCCTCGTGGCTGCGGGCAAGCCCATGTCGTGATCGGCCCTGCTGTCCGGCAGTTCGCCGACGGCTCGAGGGCAGGATGGGCAGGTTCCGTCACCCTACTCGGAGGCCTGAGACGTCCGCGCTTGCCGCCAACTGGCCAGGCAGTCGCGGCTCCAAGCTGGCCAGCTGTCGAGCGGGTGCCGTTGCACAGCGGCCGTATCGAAGAGCACGCCCTGGTCGAGGACGAGAACTCTCGACCAGCAGGCCCCCACCCGGCCGTCATTGAGAGCCGCGACAACGCAACCCCCGGCCAACGCGAGGTCTTCGACCACCCGCTCCACATCGCCGCTCCCGAGCAGGTCCAGGCTCCGCACCGGGTCGTCGAGCACGAGGAGGTCGGGGTCGTGAAGGAGTGCGGCGGCGAGCAGGAGCCGTTTCCGTTGGCCGTCGGAAAGCCGATCCAGCCTGCACTGCCGCAGGTCAGCGCTGTCGGCAAATGCGAGCCCGCGGTCGACTGCCAGCCGCAGCGGTTTTCCCACGAGCCCTGCCGCCAGGCCGACCATCTCCAAGAACTCATCCATCCGCATCACCGGCCACGCCACCGCTTCGGCGGGAGCGTAGCCGATTCGCAGCGGGCGATGTCCCGTTGCCGAGTTCGGCTGTGGCTGGTGGGCGGTCGCTGCCACGGGTTCACCCCGTTCCGCACGGCCGGTGGTGGGCGTGAGTACCCCCGCGATTACTTCGACGAGCGATGTCTTCCCAGAGCCTGTTCTCCCCAGGACCGCGACCGACTCCCCAGGCCCGACGGCGAGCGTGAAGGGGGAGGCGACCAAGGTCGAGCCACGGACAATCGAGACATCGGTGAGACGGATCATGGAAGCAAGGCTTACGAGGACTGTGCCGCCAGTCGCTGCCTGGTGAGTTCGATCGCGACCAAAAGTCCGCGCGCTTTGTTGACGGTCTCTTCATATTCCTTCTGAGGAACACTGTCCGCCACGATCCCGGCACCGGCTTGCACGTAGGCCTGTCCGCCGTGCAAGACGACGGTTCTCAGGGTGATGCAGGTGTCCATCGCTCCGCTGAAGTCGATGTAGCCCACGGCGCCTGCGTAGGGGCCACGTCGAGTGGGCTCGAGTTCGTCGATGATCTCCATCGCTCGAATCTTGGGTGCTCCCGACACAGTGCCCGCCGGCAGGCATGCCCGCAGAGCGTCAAACGGTGTTCGCTCGGCCGCGAGTTTGCCGGTGACGTTGCTTGTGAGGTGCATGACGTGGCTGTACCGCTCGATGCACATCACGTCGGACAGTTCCACAGAGCCGATCTCAGCAACCCTGCCCACATCGTTGCGACCGAGATCGATGAGCATCACATGCTCTGCCCGTTCCTTTGGATCTGCTAGCAGTGAGTCGGAATGCTCGCGGTCTTCTTCAGGAGTCGCGCCGCGCGGCCGCGTTCCCGCCAACGGCCGCACGGTGACCACGTCATCCACAACCCGCACCATGATCTCAGGGGAACTGCCCACGAGTGTCACGTCTGGCGTGCGGAGATGGAACATAAACGGGCTTGGGTTGACCACCCGCAGTGTCCGGTACAGCTCAAGCGGCGGCAGGTCGAATGCGGTTTGAAAGCGCTGGCTGAGCACGACCTGGAAAATATCACCGGCGTGGATGTACTCGATCGCTTTCTCCACGGCGGCGAGATACTGCTGCTGCGTGAGGTTGGACTCCGCCGCGGCCGCCCTGCCCTTCTTGGGGTCGATGTCGGCAGGCTGCGGCCACTCGCCGGCTACCGAGAGGGCTGAGACCGTGTCTTCACAGCGGCGGCAGGCTTTCTCATAGGCGGCCGCGAGGCCGGCGGGCGACCGGTCGTCGATGCGTGCCAGCACAACCACGTCGAGGGTTTTGTTGACGTTGTCGAACACCACCATGCGGTCGTAGAAGGCAAACGAGAGATCTGGCAGATGCAGGTCGTCGGGTGGGCTGTTGGGAAGCCTTTCCACATACCGGACGGCGTCGTACGAGGCGAAGCCGACGACCCCGCTGGTGAACGGCGGCAGCTCTTCCAGCTTCGCCGGCTGAAACGGTGCCATCCTCAGGCGAAGTTCTTCGAACGGGTCCTCGCAGTCGAAGCGTTCGTCGACCGGTTTACCATCGGCGTCGTGTCCGTGGAGGTGCACGTCTCGACCGCGGGCATCGAACTGTAGGAATGGCTCCGCAGCGAGGAAACTCCAACGTCCCACCCGTTCCCCGCCAATCACGCTCTCAAACAGGCAGCCGCTGCTTCCGGTATCGAGCCGCGCAAAGGCCGACAACGGTGTCAGACTGTCGGAGAGAAGTCGTCGGTAGACGGGAACAAAGCGGTGCTTTTCGGCAAGTTTTTCGAAGCGGAGACGATCAGGGAGAAAACACATGACGTCGTGCCGGAGGGGACTGTCGCGAAATGAACCGAGTGACCGCATGGCCAACGGGGCTGGCCGCGCAGGCGACTCCCCCCGACGGGTGCGGAGTGGCCGGGAACAAACCTCGGCCGAATGGCTATGATTGTGGAAGCGGCAGGGGCCAGCGTCCACCGCACCACCCTCGGGTGGCGGCAGGACGAGCCTCGGCTCTCGCCGGGGCGGCGGCGGCTTCCCTTGCGGGAAGAGCCTCGACGGGTCACGATCCGCCGAGCGTCGAGCCAGTGGGATACGTAGCTGGCTGGCGGAAGAGCGTGGAATCAGGCCTTTTGGTCTTCGGCGATTGCGAGTGCGTGGAACATGAAGTGTCAGCAGTGCGACAAGTCAGCGGTGTTTCACATCACCGAACTTGAAGAGGGGGATGTCCGCGAGGTGCACCTCTGCGAGGACCACGCGCGTGGATATCTCACGCAGAGCGACGGTGACGGTGGCGAGGAAGGCAAAGACAAGCCTACCGTTGGCGGCATGCTGGCTGGCCCCCTCTCCATAGCGAAGACGGCCGACGATCTCTCAGCCATCGACCAAAAAGCATGCACGATGTGTGGGATCACCTTCTTCGAGTTTCGCAACAATGGCCGGCTGGGGTGTCCGCACGACTATGTGCAGTTTGAGAAAGAACTGGAGCCCTTGATCGCCAACATCCACGGCGCCACCGAACACGTGGGGCGGAAGCCCACCTGTTTCGCTGCGGGCACAGAGTCGCTCACCGCTGCGGTGGGGAAGCGACGGGAGATGAAAGAGGCGATCGAGTGCGAGGAATATGAAAAGGCGGGAAGCCTCCGCGACGAGCTGCGAACCATCGATGAGGCGGCCCGTGGCGTGGTAGCGTCAACGCTTCTGCTCGGCGGGGAGCCGGCTCCTCCGGCAGCATCGGACGACCGCGGTGCCGCAGGCCCTGCCGACGCCGAGCCAGGTGAGGCCGGGAACGCAACGAGCACATGACGGATCATCAGGGCGCCCTCAACGGCGGAGAACACGTGAAGATCGACTCACTCACCAATGCAGTTGGAGAATGGCTCAAAGGTACGGGGCCTGAATCAGATATTGTGATGAGCAGTCGCGTGCGTCTTGCTCGCAACGTCGCCCACTACCCCTTCGTCAGTCGCGCTACCGACCAGGAACGTGGCGAGGTCGAGGAGTTTCTGCGTGGTCAACTCGCGCAGTCTGCTTCAGCAAAGCAACTTGATTACCTGAATGTGGGCCAACTCGAAGAGGTCGACCGTCAGTTCCTCGTAGAACGGCAGTTGATCAGCCGCGAACATGCTGAGGCAGAGGGCGCCCGCGGAGTGGCGATCGACGCCGGTGAGCAGGTGAGCCTCATGATCAACGAGGAAGACCATCTGCGGATTCAGTGCATGCACAGCGGCCTGGACCTGCTGGGAGCCTGGGAGCAAATCCGGCAGGTCGACGACGCCCTCGAGGCGGTTGTGCCGTACGCATTTCATCAGCGGTGGGGCTACCTCACGGCCTGCCCAACCAACGTTGGCACGGGCATTCGGGTGAGTGTCATGCTCCATCTCCCGGCGCTCGTGATCAGCCGCCAGATTGACAAGGTTTTTCGCAGCCTGCACAAGATTTCGCTCGCGGTGCGGGGCCTCTACGGGGAGGGTTCGCAGGCGCTCGGCGACTTCTATCAGATCTCCAACCAGACGACGCTGGGGAAAACCGAAGAAGAACTGGTTGGCCAGGTGAGCGATGTGGTGCCGGTGTTGATCGAGTACGAGCGGCGGGCGAGAGACTTTCTCGTTCGGGAAAGCCAACTCAACATCCACGACCAGGTTAGCCGCGCGATCGGTATCCTCCGAACAGCTCAGACGATCAGCACTGAGGAAACGATGCAGCACCTCTCGCGGGTGCGGATGGGGGTGCTGCTGGGATTGATCAGCGATGTGTCGATCTCGGACATCAATGTGCTCTTGGTTCGCACGCAGCCTGCTCACTTGCAGAAACTGCGAGGCATGGAACTCGACTCCAGCGATCGCAACATCGAGCGAGCCCGCTACCTTCGGCAGCATTTTGAAAATGCCGAAGGC
>JBMTLP010000097.1:0-9543 GCA_049433245.1 Pirellulales bacterium | reverse complement strand
TTTTCGCCTTGTGGAAATGCGCGAGAAACAGATCGGGGAGTCCATCGTCGTCGAGGTCATCGCAGACGATGCCCATGGTCGCTTCGTTCTCCCCCTGATCGCTCAGAGCGCACCCAGAAGCAACGGCGATCTCACGATAGGAGGCCGAGGCCGTCAGGCCTGTATCGCTCTTGCCAATCGGCCCTGCGGTGTAGAGCAGGTTCGGTGTCATGTCGTTTCCAACGTACACCTCGGGGCGGAGGTCGTGGTCAAAGTCGGCCGCCACCGTGGCCAGCCCCTTGCCAGCCCCGTCGGGTTCCACAAAGCCCAGGCTCGCAGACTGCTCGAGAAAAGTGCCATCTCCTTGGCTGATGTAGACAGAGTCTTGGATACCTCGGTAACTCCCGGGGCCGCAGTAACCGATGTCGCCTCCGTAATCGCAAGCCCGCACGTTGGCCGGCGTTTGGTCGAGGAAGTTGGCCACATAGAGGTCGAGTTGCCCGTCAAAGTTCAGGTCAGCAAAGAAGGCTCCGGTGCTCCAGGCTGGATCGCCTACGCCCGCCGGCGACGTGATGTCGGTGAAGGTGCCATCACCGTTGTTGTGCAGGAAGAGGTTGGTGCCGTAGTTGGTGACATAGATATCGGGAAACCCGTCGGCGTCGTAGTCGCCAATGGCGACACCTTGGCCGTAGCCACCATCCGGAATCGCTGAGGCGTCGGTGACATTTGTGAACGTGATCTGCCCCGACGCATCGGGGCCAAGGTTTCGAAAGAGTTGATCAGGCGAGGAGCGAGGTTGCCCCTTACCGGGCTCCAGCGGACCGCCGTTGGTGAAGAAGAGATCGAGCCACCCATCGAGGTCGGCGTCGACCCACGCCACGCCCCCACCCATCACTTCAACGATCAGCCATCGCCCTTCCACGACATCGCGGTCGTAGGTGAAGTCGATGCCCGCTTCCTTGGCGACGTTGTCAAACACAGGCTTCACTACCGTGGTTACGTCTTTGGGGGCAGGAATGACCGTGCCGGCGGGAGGCGTGGGCTCGGTCGCCGGCGTCGCCGCCGTCACCGGCTCCTTCGAGGAAACCGCAGGAGGGGGTGTCTGCCCGCAGCCAATGAGTGCCGTTGTCAGCGCGAGAACTGACCAGACTGACGAGTATCGCCGGCGTGCGTTTCGGCGTCTCATGCTCCGTGCTCCTGCATGAGGATGACCTGGGTGGGCGAATCGGCTGTCGGTTCGACGATGAGATACTGACCTCCAGCCCGAAGCCCATCCACGTCCGACTCGGCTCCGTTGGGCCAACGAATCGACAGCGATGCCTCCGTGTCGCGGTCAACGGCGAAGAACAGCCGTGGATCACGCGTCGACTGGTAGCCCCCCCCTCCCTTGATCTGCCGCACCTGGTCTGGGGTTCCAGAAAGCTTGACCACCGCTCCGATGGCGTCGCGGTTGCTTACCCTTCCCACGAGCCTGATGGAAATCGCCTGACGGTTTGGCAGCGCAACTTGGGCGACGTCGTTTGCGAGCAGCGTGGCGCTTTCATCGCGGTGGTTCATAACAAAGTCTTCGTCACCGTCGTTGTCGAGATCGGCGGCAATCAAGCCGCGGCCCTGATGGGGCACGAGAAAATACTCCCCCGCCTGCTCGGGGGCGACAGGCTCAAACCTCCCCTGGCGGTTGTGCAGCACGAGGCCGCTCTGCCTGAGATCGCCGCTGGGGTCGCGCTCGTCCCCAACGTGGCCGCTCGTCACGAGCGCATCCTCCAAGCCATCAAGGTCGAGGTCGGAAAACTGCACGCCCCAGCTGACCAACTGCATGCCCGCAGGCCCCACCCCGCTGCTCTCGCTGGCATCGACAAACATCCCGCCTCCGGAGTTGGCAAAGAGCAGGTTGTATTCCCGCTGAAAGTCGGTGACGAGCAGATCGAATCGGCCCGTTCCCCGTGTGTCCGCGGCATCGATACCCATGCTCGACTTCACGCGCCCCAGGGAATCGTAGGCGGTTCCCGAGAGATCACTCCGGTCGGTAAAGGTGCCCGTGCTGCTGCCAGCGAAAAACACGTTGTGATTGAGATCGTTGGCGACGTAGAGATCGATGGCGGTGTCGTCATTGAGGTGGGCTGCCAGCACACACAGGCCACGGCCCGGGGGCACGAGAATTCCCGACGATTCGCTGGCGTCGGTGAAGCGGCCATCGCCATCGTTCTTAAAAAATGCATCGGCCACAGGCTCGACGGTGAGGGGGCTGCAGAACACACGCACTTTGCCAGAGGTGTCGCCACAGAAGGGATTATCGTCGAGAGACCAGTTGCCGTAGTGGCACACGTAGAGATCGAGCAGCCCATCCAGGTCGGCATCAAAGAAGGCAGCGCTTGAACTCCACCGCGGATCCTCAACGCCTACCTCGGTCGGTTCAAAACGGCCGTCGCCGAGGTTGTGGAAGAGCACATCGGGGCCGTAGCCAGTGATCAACACATCGGGAAAACCGTCGGCATCGTAGTCGGCGACCGTCACGCCATGGGTATAGCCTCGGTACGCAAGCCCGGTCTGCTCGGTCGTTTCTGAGAAACGCCATCCGCCGAGGTTGCGGTAGCAACGGTTGCTGTGGGTCGATGTTTCCGCTCGCACGGGAAAGGGATTGCCGGTGGCAAACAGCAGGTCAATGTGGCCATCGAGGTCGTAGTCGAGCGCTGCGAGGCCGCTGCCATTGGCTGAGGGAAACGGCTTCTCGGTTGAATCGCCGGAGTGGTGGCGAAAGGTCACGCCTGAGTCGGCAGTCTTGTCGGTCAACCAGGCGGGGCCCTGCCTGGGAGTGGGAGCAGCGTGGGGGGTAGAAGGGGGCGGCCGGACTGGCAAACTATCGGGCTGGGCGGTCTGTGGACCGGGGGGCGCACCGGGCCGCACGATCAGCACTGCAGCGACGCCCACGACGAGAGCGGTCGCACCGATGACCAGCAGCATGGCTCGAGACATTCGCTGCTCCGATTAGGCAATGTCGTAGATCTCGATGCGGCCGAAGTCGGCGATCCGCCCCTCCGCGTTCTTGTCGGGCTGCCCTTGTCCGCCCGCGAGGAGCATCGCGTTGCCGTCTGCGGAAAAGAGAATCTCGGTGACCCGGTAGCCAGACTTCACGCTGCCAATCTTCGCGCCATCCCCCGTTCCGAAGAGACCGACGTTGAGGTTGCCGCCGCGAAGGCGCCCGCCCATCACAAACAGGGAACCGTTGGGATGGAGTGCGAGGGCTTCCATCAGCCCTTCACCAGTGTCGCCATCATGAGTTTGGTCAGCTCGCGACGGCGGGTCGCTTTGCCAGTCCCACCGCTGCCAGAGCTGCCGTCCATTGCCAGCCATCGGATCATGCATCGGGCCCATGCCGCACAGCAGCAGGCCGGTGTCGTCCGGCGTAAAACGCAAGGCAAAGATGCCGCCAAGATAGCAGTGGCTCTTGATGATGCCCCAACTAGTGAAGTCGGGGGTGGTCCAGTTGGCGACCTGTTCGCCGCTGCGGGCGTTCCAGATGCGAACCTCACCCATCAGGTTGCCGGCCGCGACAAACTGGCTGTCGTTGCTGAAGGCGACCGCCTGCACCGAGGGCACATGCGGAAGGCTGTGGAGAATCTCTCCGCTGAGCGCGTCAACAACTCTGACAGACGGTTCGCGCTCAGGAGCGGGCTCGTACTTGTAGCCGCCAGCGAGATACTGGCCGGTGACCGATGCCACGAGCGACTCGTCTGGCGAAACGGTCATGTCCCAGGACCAGAAGTCGTGAAGCTTCAGCGTCCGCACCCGCTCGTTGCTTTCGTTGTCGTACCAGTGCAGCAGGCCGTCGTAACCAGCTGAGAGATACTGGCGGCGTTGCGGCAAGACGGCAACCGAGCTGACGTAGCTGGTGTGCTCACCGACTTTGCGATGACTTTCAGTTTCGAGGTCGACGCGGTACACACCATCGAGACAGCCCGCCACGAGTTCCGTCTCGCTGAGCCAGGCCGCTGCGAGGACTGCGGTGGGAAGCGTCAGGTTTTTTGTGCGGTTTGGGCTGGCTGGAGGCATCGGCGTGGTGGGCATCAGCCCGCAGAGAGGAGGGACTGAATCGGCTTGGCATTGCCTTCCACGCGATGGAAGGTGGGAAGGTCGCCCAACTCGTACGCCGCGTTGGGGTCGATACCGAGCGCGGTGAAGAAGGTGGCGAAGAGTTGCCGGTTGTCGACGGGGTCGCTGATCACATCAAAACCGCGTTCGTCGGTGGCACCGTGAACAACGCCTCCACGAATGCCCCCCCCCGCCATCGCCAAACTCCAGGCGGTCGCAAAGTGATCGCGGCCACGAGCCTCATTGAGCCAGGGCGTGCGACCAAACTCACCCATTGCGATCACGAGCGTGTCGTCGAGCATGCCGCGATCCTCGAGATCGCTCACGAGCTGATAGATCACGTTGTCGAGTTCGGGCACCAGCATCTGGTGCATTTCGTGCTGGAAGACATGGTTGTCCCAGGGCATGCCGTTGGCCACCATCACGAACGTGGAGCCGTTCTCGATCAAGTTCCGGGCCAGCAGAGCGTGTTGGGCAAAGGCACCCGGTCCGTATCGCCGACGGTCGTCTTCGGGCAGCCGTTCGATATCAAACAGCGGGGCACAACTCATGAGCCCCTTCACGCGGGCAAAAGCTGCGTTGTAGCCCGCAGCGGCTGCACTGGCCTGATCGTTTTCAAACTTGCGACTGAGAAACGCCCGCAGCGCTTCGCGATCTGCGTGGTCCGCTTCACTGATCGACTCGGGCCGTAGAATGTTGGGGATGGAATACTCGCCCCCGGCTCGCACGGGACCGTATTCGGCGCCAAGCCAGCCCGCCCAGTTGCCTGCTTTGAACGACTTGAACTCGTTTCCCTCGGGGCATGGGTCGAGCAAGACAAACTGCGGAACTGGGCTGTCGAGTTGACCAAGTTGCTCGGCGACGACGGAGCCAAGGATCGGACGCGTGAACGGGGGCCGCGGTCCGTCGCCACGGGTCAGCACATCGATGCCTTGAAAATGTTCGCTCGGCTCGGTCTTC
Organism: Pirellulales bacterium; assembly: GCA_049433245.1. GTDB lineage: Bacteria > Planctomycetota > Planctomycetia > Pirellulales > UBA1268 > M30B53. The sequence goes on along the minus strand of JBMTLP010000097.1, from coordinate 4,515 downwards.
ATCGAGCGGATGATCGCGAGCTTGTCGAGAATCCCAGCGCACTGCGGCATCAGTTGGCTCACGTGCACGCCAGGGATCACGGTGGGGATCGACGAAAATGGGCCCGCGGTCTCCGTGCCCGGCTTCGGGTCCCAGGTTTCAAACTGACTCGGCGCGCCGCAGAGCCACAGCAGGATGCATTTCTTACCCTGCCGCTTCACGTCCTCGGCCAACGCCCGGGCGGAGAAAAGGCCGGCAAAACTCCCCAGCGAGACGGCCCCAGAGGTGAGCGACCCTTCGAGAAACAGGCGGCGGTGCATGCCATGCTCAGGGCTGCCGCAGTCGCGACGCGCACGAGAGGAACGGGGCTGTGTGGAGCGGGGTGGCATCAGCACAATGTTAGTGGTTGAAGCGAAACTCAGCCGAAGTGACCAACGCCCAAGCGAGGTCGCGGAGCCGGCCCAGATCGATCGGCAGCGTCTCGCCCGAGGCCGCAGACGCTGCCTGGCCGTTGAGAAACGCCTCGATGGTGGTGGTCTCTTCCGGCGTGGGCTGCCGGCCGAGGGTGGAGAGGAACAGCTGCTCGGTGACTTTGTCAGCTGACGGAAGCGTGGCGAGAGTGGCGAGCGGATGAGGCGGCTGCGAGGCCTGTTGAATCAGTTCCAAGAGTGCCTCGCCGTTCGAGAGAAACAGCGGCTCCGCGATGCCGGTCACGCTCTCGTCCGGCATGACGTCGGGCATGGCCCGGCGGATGGGTTCAAGCTTCTCGGGAGCAACGTGGCTCGTGCCCAAGAGCGCCAGGTGCAGGCTTCGAGCAAACTGTTCGGCGGTCAGAGGTCGCTCCAGATACCAGGCGAAGGTCGCCGGATCTTCCACGCCGGTCGGCTTGCGGGCGGCGCGCTGGTAGGCACGCGTGGAGGCGATCGCTAGCAACGTGCGGCGGATGTCATGACCATTTTTACGAAAGTCGTCCGCGAGGAGGTCGAGCAACTCGGGATGCGACACGCTGTGCGCTGAATCCATCTCGTCAAAGGGATGCACAAGCCCGCGGCCCATGAGCATGGCCCAGAGTCGATTGACCATCGCTCGAGCCAAGAGAGGATGGTCGTGCACGATGTCTTCCACGAACCGTTGGCGTCGAGAGAAGATCGGCTCTCGCGGCTCCCCATCACGAGCCGCAGGCTGGTAGAGGTCGTCGGTATCCGCTTGCTCGGCATCGGGAGCAGGCCGACTTTCCTCAACCGTTTCGGCCTCAAGAAAACTCAGCAGATTCGGCGAACTGGAGCCCTCGATGTCGGCAAACTCAGAGAAGCCACCGATCGCGGACTCCACGATCCGCGGGCCTTGGCCGGTCATCTCGTTTTTGCCGCGGTTGAAAAACGCGACAAGCCCCCAGTAGTGGGCTTGCTCCACTTCGGCGGCGGTCATCGAATCGTGGCACTGAGCGCACTCGATGCGGAAACCGAAAAAGGCGGGAGCAACAGCCTCGGCGATCTTCTGGTAGTCGTTGTCGCGCTCGTAGAGGAACCAGGCTGCGGCGTTGTCTTCCGGCGTGGCGGGGCGGGCGAGGAGCATCGTCTCCGCCATCTCGTTCCAGGGACGGTTGTCGCGGAAGGCGTTCTCGAGCCACGCTCGCCAGCCATGCTCGTGACGTTCTCGCGTGCGTCGGCCCGACGCCCGACCCATGAGCAGCACATCGAACACGTCGGCCATATGCAGGGCGTGGTCTTCGCTTGCCAGCAGCGTGGTGAGCAACGCCTGGCGGCGGTCGCTCGAAGGGTCGTTGAGAAACGCGGCTCGCTCATCGGTGGAGGGGATGCGACCGGCGAGGTCGAGATACACGCGACGGACAAAAACGTCGTCGCCGATCTCGTCGGCAGGCGAGATGCCAGCGTCGGTCCACGCCTGCTCAAGTGCCGCGTCGATGGTGAGGGCGAGTTCCGGCCGTGCATCGTGTGTGGCGGCGAGTGGTGCGTCGTCGGACCAGCCGTACGAGCGGGTTCCGGCAGCCACATTGGCCATCACCGCCATCACGACGACCAGCCACGCAGCGGAGAAGCTCCGGGGCCTGCGTCGGCGGATCCTCAACTTCGAAAACATGATGGCGTTGACCGGCGTGCACACGAACCGCCGCACCACGGCGGCGGCTGAACCCTACGAGGAAACTCAGGAAGAGTCCTCTTCATCGTAGTATACCGCTCAGGTCGTGGCCGCTATTGCAGAGCAGGCTGAAGAAACCACCCAGAGACGCCGAAGGTGAGGGTTTCCACTCTCTCCCAAGGCTCTCCGGTGATCTGTTCGACGGCCCACAGGCAGCCAAGGCCGACCGTGTCGATCGGACCGTGTTGATCAGCAAATGTCCGCAGTGTGGAGATCTGACTTTCCGACTTCATCCGGCCAAGGCTGATGGCGGTCATCGTCCGCACCAGATCGTTTTCAGGGTTTGGTGAGGCCACATCAGCGAGCCGGCCTGCAAACGCGACCGCAAGGTCCTCGTCGGGAGCGGTGGCTTTGAGGTGCCCGAGCGCCCAGCACGCCGCCCCACGAGCCTCGGGAAGCAACGTTGATTTCGGCACAAACTGTCGCATCAGTGGCTCAGCAGGGGCGTACCGCATCTCCCCAAAAAACTGAAAGAGCTGGCTCTCCTGGAGGCCGATATGCCGCTCAGAGATGGGCTCTTGCATCAGCGAGTGCGCTCGTTCGGCGAAAGTCAACAACGGTGCGAGTGTCGCTTCGACGGCGAGTTTACGAAGGGCCCACGCCGCAGCGACGGCTGTTTCCGGGCGGGTGTGATCCATCAGTTCCAGGAGTCGATCAGCGGCAGGTTCGTGGTCGAGCGTGCCGAGCACGAGTGCAGCTTTCTCGAGCCCCCGCCAGCCTGTCCCCGAGAGCACAGCCATGGTGCCGTCAAGCACGCCGACAGTGAGGAGCGAGTCGTTGGTGGCGAAATCGACGAGTGCCCCGGCGACCATGCCGCGGACGTCAGGATTCCGGTCGTCGAGGAGTGGGCAGAGCGATTCGATGGCGGCGACGTCGCCTTGAGCGATCAGGACCTCGGCACCCACCTGACGCAGGCCGGCATCTGGGCTCGCGATCGCAGCCCGAGCAAGGGGGAGGGCGAGGCTGTTGTCGATCTGCCTGAGACGGTCAAGAGCCACGGTGGCCACGGTCGGCTCTGGATCCTGGGCCAAACTCGTCAGCAGGTCGACGGCGGCGGCGTCTTCGTGATGCGAGAGCACAAAGGCGGCAAGGAGCGGGCCAACGTGCCTTGGACGAAGCCGCCTCGCCGCCAGATCACGGGCAGTCTCTGACAAGCCGGAGGACTGCAATCGGCCACAGGCCTGTGCTGCTGCCACCCGCACCGCGAGCAACTGGCTATCGTCGACGACCCGTGCCTGGAGCAGTTCCGCTGCTTCGCTCGCGCCGGCGGTGGCAAGGCATTCGATCGCTAGCCGACACAGGGCGGCTTCGCAATCCGGTGTGGCGAGGCGTGCCATCCAGACGTCATGCGCCGCGGCGTCGCCCCACGTGGCGAGGGCAGGTTCCACAATCTCGGCCATCAGCAAGCCATCGGCAGCCGCTGCGGCTTTGAGGTCTGCGGCAGCGTTGCGGGCGTCGAGGGCCACAAGGGCGGACGCGGCGCAACGGCGGACCACGGGATCGTCGTCGCCGGTGAGGATGCGCCGCAAGGGCTCGATCGCTGGCTCCAAGTCCGGCATCGAGCGGCTGGCGGCGATGGCGAAGGTGCCAGCCGCCATGCGACGCGTTTCCGCTTCCGGGCGTGCCAGGGCGTCAAGCCACAACGGCAGGAGCGTCTTGGAGAATTTGGGCTGCCAACTCGGTAAGGGCAGGTAGGGGTCCTGCCACATCACATCATCGACTACCGGTGGCTTGGCAGCCGCCACATCGTCTTCCGCATGAACGGACGAAAGAGCAGCGGCGGTGGCCGCAGCGATGACGAGCAACTTAAAACGCGTGAACATGGGACCATGCCGGGGTTTGGAGTGTCGAGTTCGACAATCGCACTACGAGGGCCGCATCAAGCGCCAGATGCGAGCAGAGAGGATGGCGAACGAGAGGAATGTCACTCCGCCAGCCACCCACCACGCCAAGGGAATCAGTTCGTACTGCTCGAAGCCAGGCATCCCGATCACCGACAGGGCGGCGGGAGCTGGGGTGATCGACAAGGCGGTTTGCACGACGTCGTATCCAAACGGGGCATCTCGTCCGAGCCAGATCAGCAGCGGGCCGAAGAACAGCACCAACAGGACCACGTAGGCGGTCACGGTTGAGGTTGTCGTCTTGGAAAACAGGCTCCCCACGGCAGCACTCACCGCGAGCGTGACGAGTGTGCACAGCAACAGGCAGACCACCACGATCGACACCTGCAGCCACATCACGGGCTTGATGGCGATCATCACAACGTAGCCTGGGAGAGTAGACAAGAGCACAAGCAGGAGAGTCCAAGCGACGCTCATCAGTATGCCAACGGCGATCTGCAAGCCAGACAGCCGTGTCATCCGCAGCAGGTCCCAG
>JBMTLP010000096.1:0-9547 GCA_049433245.1 Pirellulales bacterium | reverse complement strand
GAGCGGATCGCCGAAGAAGCGTTTGATGTGGTCGTCACTGACCTGATGATGAACGACATCGGCGGCTTCGACATTCTCTCCGCTGCGAAGAAGGCCTCGGCTGAAACGCAGGTCATTGTGGTCACGGGGCACGGCACGATTCCCTCCGCGGTGAGTGCCATGCAGCAGGGCGCGTACTCCTACCTGCAAAAACCTCTTGATCTCGCGCAGCTTCGCTCTGCGGTTGAGAAGGCGGCCGAGGGGGTGATCCTCAAGCGGCAGAACCTCGAACTCAATCGGCGGCTCGACGAGAAGTTTGGTTTTGAGGGGGTTGTTGGCAGCAGTCCGCAGATGCTGGCGTTGGTCGATCGACTCAAGCGGATCGCGCCCACAGATGCCACTGTGCTCATCCAGGGGGAAACAGGAACGGGCAAGGAACTGGTGGCTCAGGCCATTCATCAAAACAGCCCGCGGAAGGCCAAGCCCTTTGTGGCCCTCAACTGCGCTGCACTTTCGGAAAACATTCTCGAAAGCGAGTTGTTTGGGCATATCAGGGGAGCGTTTACCGACGCCTCGAGCGATCGGGTCGGCAAGTTTGAGTTTGCCAATGGAGGCACGCTCTTTCTTGACGAAGTGGGCGACATGCCGATGGCCACGCAGATCAAACTGCTGCGTGTACTCGAGTCGTCAGAGATCACGCGCGTAGGAAGCAACACTCCGGTGCGGGTCAACGTTCGCATCCTCTCTGCGACGAATCGCAATCTTGAGGATGCCATCGCGTCTGGTTCATTTCGCAGCGACCTCTACCATCGCCTCAAGGTCGTCACCATCGCGATTCCAACCCTCAAGGCACGGTCCGCAGATATTCCGCTGCTGATCGAACACTTCCTCAAACAGTTTGCCAAGCGCCACAACAAGAAGATTCGTGGTGTTTCCCCCGCTGCCCGCATGCGGCTCTTGGCGTATGACTGGCCGGGCAACGTGCGGCAGTTGAGAAATGTCATCGAGAGCATGGTGGTGGTCGACATCGACGGCACGCTCGACCTTGACGACCTGCCGCCGGAGTTGGAGCCCGAGTCGGTTGAGAGCGGCAAGCCAACCGTGTCGGCAGACATGCAAGCTGGATTGGCCACGCTCGTGGGGAAGTCGCTGGAAGAGATTGAGCGGGTGTTTATCTCAGAAACGCTGAAGCTGACGGGCGGCAACCGCGAACAGGCTGCCGAACTCCTTGGAATCGGTGAGCGAACCCTCTATCGAAAAATCAAGGAGTTTCAACTGTCGTAACGTGGAAGCCTCCCCGGAGTTCACATCGTTGCCACCGAGACTGATCATGGGCCGGATCCATCGTCTTTCACAGTCTGTCGTGAATCGCATCGCCGCCGGTGAAGTGGTGGAGAGGCCGGCGAGCGTACTCCGTGAACTCCTCGACAACGCCCTCGATGCAGGTGCCAATCGCATCGATGTGACGCTGGAAAAGGGGGGCGTCGAACTCGTTCGCGTGGTGGATAACGGCGGCGGCATCGCTGCGGACGAGTTGCCGCTGGCTGTGGCGGCCCACGCCACGAGCAAACTCACATCTGCTGACGACCTCGAGAGGATCGACACCTTTGGTTTTCGTGGAGAAGCCCTGGCGTCGATCGGTGAAGTGGCCAGGTTGGTGATTCGCTCGCGACAGCCCGGTGATGCGGCGGGCAGCGTGCTCGAGGTAGATGGCGGACAGCTTAGCGAGGTGCTGCCCGAAGGATGTGCCGCCGGCACCACCGTGGAAGTTCACCAACTGTTTGCCAAGGTGCCCGCGCGGCGGTCTTTTCTGCGAAGTGCATCAACCGAATGGTCGCACGCGTCGGATGTTTTTACCCGCGCTGCCCTCGCCCATCCGCAGGTGGCTTTTTCGCTCGTGCACGGTAGCCGCCGCGCCTTCGATCTGCCGGCAGTCGATTCATGGGTTGACCGCATCGAGGGGCTGTTTGGTCGCGCCGTGGGCCAGCGACTCATTCCGGTCGAAGGTGCAGATGAAGACGTCCAGATCTCAGGCTACATCGGTCGCCCGGAGGCCGATATGGCGAGCCCGCGATTGCAGCACTTGCTCGTTCGTGGACGGCCGATTCGAGATCGGTCGCTCGGCCACGCGATTCAAGAAGCGTATCGCGGCACGATGCTCACCGGCCGACACCCCATGGTGTTTTTGAGGATCGAACTGCCTGCCGAACAGGTCGATGTGAATGTGCACCCCGCCAAGAGCGAGGTGCGGTTTCGAGATCCTTCGCGGCTCTACCGGCTCCTGCTCTCGGCCGTGCGGACAGCGCTGCTGGAATCCGACCTCTCGACAGCCCTCAAGCCGCCTACCTGGCCTGGTTCGGCCGCCTCGGTTCCGGCGTTTCGGCCGTTTGAGTCGGTGAAGGAGCGGCCGGAATCCAGCCAGTTGTCCTACGGCCAGCGACTCTTCACGGCCCCACCGGCGTCGGTGCCGAGCCACACTCCGGCAGCGGAAACGGCCGCTCCCCAGCCGGGCCCAGCGACACCGCCAGCACCGCTCCAGCCAGCGGTGCCGCGCGAGTTCGCCGTGCAGATGCACGATCGGTATCTAGTTGTCCAAACGTGTGACGGGATTGAGGTGGTGGATCAGCACGCTCTGCACGAGCGGCTTCTCTTTGAGCGGCTTCGCAAGGAAGTTGCCGAAGAAGGCCTTGAGGTGCAGAAACTGCTCGTTCCCGAACCGGTCGAACTGTCGGCGGCCGAGGCAGCGCTCCTGCTTGAACATGCTGAGCCCCTCGCCACGGCAGGAGTGATAGTCACTTCATTTTCTGGCAGCACGGTGCTCGTATCATCAAAGCCGGCCTTGGCAGCAGATACCCCTGCGGACTCGATTTTGCAGGAGATTCTGTCTCGGCTTGAGGCAGCGGCCTCTCCATCCACAGAGGCGATTGTGGAGGAGGTCCTGCACTCCCTGGCCTGCCAAGCAGCGATCAAGGCTGGTGACCGGCTTTCGCAGTCGGAGGTTGATACGCTGGTGAGGGATCGGCACCTGGCAGCCTCCTCTCACTGTCCGCACGGCCGGCCAACAACTCTCACGCTGACCAGCCGTGAACTTGACCGGCAGTTCCGTCGCACCTGATGAGATCCTCCGAAGAGAACGTAAGCCAATGATCTGTGTGAGCATCGGTCGCGGACGGCATCGGCACATGATCGCCGAACATCGCTTCCTTGCCGAAAACGGCGTCAAACTGGTCGAGCTTCGGCTTGACTACATCCAGGGGCCGGTCCAGGTGAAGAGGTTGCTGCGCGAGCGCCCCTGCCCCGCCATCGTGACCTGCCGGAGGGCCGCCGACGGAGGGCGATGGCAGGGCACGGAAGAGGAGCGGCTCCTCTTGTTGCGGACGGCGATTGCCGAAGGGGCCGACTGGGTCGATCTCGAAGACGACATCGCCGAACGCGTGCCTCGCTACGGCAAGACCCGTCGGATCGTGAGCCATCACAACTTTCAGCGCACCCCAGCCGACCTTGCAACGGTGCATGCTGGGCTCGCTGGCATGGATGCCGACGTGGTGAAGCTCGCCACTATGGCCGACCATCCAGGCGACAACTTGCGGATGCTGGAGTTGGTGAGGTCGAGCCGCTGCCCGACGGTCGGGTTGTGTATGGGTGAGATGGGGGTGCCAAGTCGGATTCTGACCTGCCGCTACGGTGCGCCGTTCACGTTTGCCACGTTTCACCAAGATCGGGTGCTCGCGCCTGGCCAGATCGCATGGAAGACCATGCGGGATGTGTATCGCGTCGAATCGATCACACCAAGCACCGCGATCTATGGTGTGATCGCCGATCCGGTGGCCCACAGCCTCTCGCCTGCGGTCCACAACGCCGCCCTGGCGGATGCCGGTATCGATGCGGTCTATCTTCCGTTTCGCGTGCCCGCAGAAGACCTGGACGACTTCCTCGTGGAGGCTCGTCGCTGGCCGCTGGCAGGGCTGAGCGTCACGATCCCCCACAAGCAGGCCGTGCTCGCCCGCACCACAGCGAGGGATGAACTCGTAGAGGGGATTGGTGCAGCCAACACGCTGCGTTTCTTGCCGGATGGTGGGATCGAAGCTCGCAACACCGACGCCACAGCTGCCGTGGAGAGTTTGTACGCCGCGATCGCAGCGCAGGCGGGAGACCTGGGTGGGCCGCGAGCCGGCACGAAATCGGCTCTCGTCCTCGGTGCGGGGGGCGCTGCCCGTGCGGTGGCCTTTGGTCTGAAGCATCGCGCGATGGAGGTCACCGTCACCTCGCGGACCAGCGAGCGTGCAAAGGAAATTGCCGACGATGTGGGCTGCCGGTCGGTTGACTGGGATGGCCGCTACCGCAAACCCTACGACTGCATCATCAACACCACCCCAGTCGGGATGCATCCGCACGTCAACGAGTCTCCGTTTGAAAAGTCGGCGTTGCGTCCCTACATGATCGTGTTCGACACCGTTTACAACCCGGAAAACACCCTCTTGTTGAAAGAGGCGAGGTCGGTCGGGTGTCGTACCGTGACGGGCGTGGAGATGTTTGTTCGGCAGGCAATGCTTCAATTTGAATACTGGCACGGTCGGCCGGCGTCGGCTGAGGTGATCCGCGAAGCGATCAAGTCGGCCACGGCATCGCACAAGCCAGTGGGCTGAGCCGCCAGTCAGAGCATACGGAGGGGCGATGCCGCGAGTGACGCTGATTGGCTACCGTGGGGTTGGGAAGACGAGCGTGGCCAGCGGGCTCGCGTTGCGGCTGGGCTGCAACTGGTGTGACTGTGACGTCGAACTTGAGCGGCGAGTTGGCCGTCCGATAGGTGACCTCATCACCCAGGACGGGGAGGCTGCGTTTCGTGATGCGGAGCAGGCGCTCCTTCAGGACCTCCTTCGCAATACCGATGGAGTGCTGGCAACCGGTGGCGGGGTGATCCTCCGTGAGGCGAATCGCGAGCAGCTGCTGGCGTGCGGGAAGCCAGTGGTCTGGCTACGGGCTGATGCAACCACCATCCGCCGCCGCCTTGCCGCCGATCCGACGACTGCCACCCGCCGGCCAGGACTCACCACCGCCAATCCACTGGATGAGGTGGCGACAGTCCTTGCCGCTCGTGAGCCGCTCTACGAGCAGGTGGCAGACGTGGCGTTTGATACGGCTCATCTGCCCGTGGCGACGGTCATCGATGGGATTGCAGCGTGGCTTGAGTCGACGGGGGCAGCATGACCACCTCGGGCGACGCGTGGGGCTCGTTTGTCATCGCCGTTGCGGTGGCGGCGATGGTAGGCCGGATTCTGACCGCCACAGTGATGCCACTCTTGCGGCAGTTGGAGACGATGCTCGCAGAAGAGCCCGTGGCGGGATCAGCCGTGGCCGATCATCGGCTCGCGGTGGTGAGTGGGAGTGATCAGAACACAAGCGTGCAGCAACCCCACCTTCACTCAACCCGTGGGTGGCGAGCGTGCCTGCCCGTGTTGGGCTGGTGGCTGACGGCATCGCCGAGACCAACCGGTTGGCGAGTTGCCGCGGGGTTGGAACTGGCAGCCGTGGCCCTGGGCGGGTTGGCGTGGGGCTGGGAAGTGGCCTGGGGCATGCAACTCCCTCACTTGTTTGTGGAGACCCCTGCCGCTGTCGAGCCCTTGCTGTTGCGGTTGGTGGCGCACCTTCTGCTGGCGGGCTTCCTAGCGGCAGCCACCTGGTGCGATCTGCGGTATCGCGTGATCCCGGATGCGATCACGGTGCCCGGGCTTCTGCTCGGGATGCTCGGGGTGACGTGTTGGCCTGATCTGCTCCTGCCCGTTGGCTGTGTCTTGCCCGTGGAGCCCGCGACGGCGCTGGCGGTGCCTGATGTACTCGGCTTTGCGGGGCCACTCGATTGCTCCGCGGAGGCAGGCTCATTGCTGAGTCTTCGGTCTTGGGGCGGCCTGGGCGGGCTCATGATCGCCTTTGGACTCTGGTGGCTTGTGGGTACGGCCCGCGATCCACTCCGCCCTTGGTATCGCGACCCGCGTTTCCTGGTTTTGATCAGCGGGCTCACGCTCATCGCGGTGACCTGGAGCATGGCTCCGGCGGATGGAGTGCCGCGGCATCTCCGGGCGCTCGCCACCTCGATCACCGGCGCTGTGGGAGCGGGCGGGCTGATTGTGTTCACCCGGGAGGCCGCATCTCGGGCGCTCGTGAAAGAGGCGATGGGCCTGGGGGATGCCACGCTGATGGCGATGGTGGGGAGTTGGTTGGGGTGGCAAATTGGCGTGGTTGCGTTCTTCGTTGCTGCCTTCCTCGGTTTGGGCCACGGACTGCTCGGCTGGCTCTGGCGGCGGGAGAGTGAACTCGCCTTTGGGCCGAGCCTGTGCCTGGCCACGGTGCTGGTGCTCGCGGGTTGGCGATGGGTGTGGAACTGGGTGGAACCGGTTTTTCTCCAGCCATTCGACCTCTTGGTGGTGCTTGGGCTCGTGGTGGGGCTTACAGGGCTTACGCTGGCGGTCTGGAGTCGACTTCGCGGCGACGCTCCGGCCGAGGGATAGACGGTCTTGCTCTCACCGTCCCCCCTGCCCTACTCTCCCTCCTCGCTCCCCGTACGCAGTGAGAGCCTGTTGGCATGTGGTGGACACAGCTTCCAAACCATCGGTCGGGCCGCGTGCCTCCTGCAGCCGGTCATGTTGTGGCCGCGATGTTGGCGGCGTGTGGGTGCACGGGGAATCCTTTTCGCACCGCTTCGTCCAACGTGCCGCCGCCCGCGATTGAGGTGCCTGGTGCCTCACCGGTGGTCAATCCCATCGCGCCATCCCTCCCGTACGCGCCTCCGCCGACCACGGCGGCCCGCGCGACGGGGGTGGATACCGTGGCCATGCTCGACTCGAGTCGTCAGCACAACCAGCTTCTCGAAGCGAGCAGGTCCAACGCCTCCATCGCCTTCCCCAACGACGGCCGATCGGGTGACTAGTGGTGGCGAGGTGATGCGGTCGGCTGTGTCACAGCTGCAACTTGAGAATCTGCCAACACGGTTCGACGGCAGCGTGGTGCGGGTGGAGATTCCCGCTGATCGGCTGTTTGATGCAGACGCAGCGACGCTGATTCCTGGCGCACCGGCAGTCTTGTCTGCGGTCGCCACCGAGGTGGAGCGAGTGTTTCCCGGCCACTACATCGGCGTCGAGGGGCATCTCGACTCCTCGCCACTGCAAGCCGAGGGGCTCGCTTCGCCGCACGCGCTCTCGGCAGCCCGAGCGGAGACTGTCCTCGACTTTCTGTCGGAACGAACACCCCTGCAGGCGTCGCAGCTCTTTTTGGTCGCGCATGGCTCGAATCACCCCGTGGTGAGCAACGCCACGGCTGCGGGACGCGAGCGCAACCGCCGTATTGAGTTGGTGATCTACCCCGAACTGGCCCCGCGTTAAGACGCGGGAGACGGTTGCTTTGGCCTCTGGCGAGCGTAGACTGCGGCGATGAAGTGCGCCACGATCGTTGACTACGGCAGCGGCAACCTGCGAAGCGTGCAGAAGGCCTGCGAGCGGCTCGGCTCGGAGGCGCTGATCACTTCGGATCCGAACCAGGTCGCTGAGGCGTCGATCCTGATTCTCCCCGGCGTCGGTGCTTTTGGCGACGCGATGCGGGAACTGCACGGTCGCGGTCTTGTTGAACCCATTCGGCGCCACCTCTCCGCAGACAAACCGTTTCTCGGCATCTGCATGGGCCTGCAACTGCTCTTTGAAAAGGGGCTGGAGGGAGGCGAGCACGAGGGGCTCGCAGCGCTCCGCGGCGATGTGGTGCGGTTTGAAATCGATCCGTCGCTGAAGGTGCCGCACATGGGGTGGAACCAGGTGGCGTGGCTGCGAGACGGCGTCGGAGATGCCGGCAGCGACAGTTTCTACTACTTCGTGCATGCCTACCACGCCCGTCCGGCTGACGCAGCCGACGTGTGCGGTACGGCCGACTATGGTGGCGAGTTCTGCGCGGCCGTCTCGCGCGGCAGGTTGCTCGCTACCCAGTTTCACCCTGAGAAGAGTCAGCGAGCAGGGCTGCGGGTGATCCGCCATTTTCTCGATCGTCACCGGGGGGAACTGTCGGCTGGCTAGGGCGCTCGAGGCGAGCCCGAGCCGATGAGCCGGGCGTTCGCTGCGCCCGTACCGTTTATCAAGACGAGCGTGTTTGCCTGGGTTGCCTGCGCTGTGCGGCCGCCGTAGGCCGCGCTGTCTGAGGCAATGCTCAACCTCGTCACGTGCCCAGCCGATTTTCCGGGATGTCAGGGTGGTGCCGCCACCGGGTCGTGGTGCCTTGAAGCGAGTGAGCGCAGCATGTCGGCCGACGTCCGCATCAAAGAACAGTTGCCAGAACTGACCCGACGAATTGTCGCGACGTACGACGAGAAGCCCTCGATTCACCACCTTGGTCACTGTCCGCTACCCAACTGCGACGCAGTCGTGTCGGCCTGTGAGGACCTTAAGGAGATTCTCTATCCGGGCTATCGCCGTCGGGAAAACCTCCACCTTGGCAACGTGACGTATCACGTGGGCGACCTGATTGATGGCCTCCACGACAAGCTCACGATGCAGATCGGCAGGGCGTTGAGGCATGGCTATGACTGCGGCCAGTTGGGTGGGGAGCAGGCTTGCGGCGACACCGATGAAATCCATGGTGGCGAGATCGACTTCGAAGCGCTTGGCCAGGCCAAGGCGGTTGAGTTTCTCGAGCAACTCCCCGCTGTCCGTCGCGTGCTCGCCAGCGACGTGCAGGCGGCCTACGACGGTGATCCGGCTGTTCGCACTCTCGATGAGATTATCTTCTGCTACCCGGGCCTGGAGGCCGTCACGATCCATCGCTTGGCTCACATCCTCTACCGGCTCAAGATCCCATTGATTCCGCGAATGATGGCAGAGTGGGCCCATTCACGCACGGGGATCGACATCCATCCGGGTGCCACGATTGGCGACCATTTCTTCATCGATCACGGCACGGGCGTGGTGATTGGGGAGACGTGCGAGATTGGCAGTCATGTGAAGATCTACCAGGGGGTCACGCTGGGAGCCCTGTCTTTTCCCACGGATGCTGAGGGGCAACTCGTTCGCGGTGCCAAGCGGCACCCCACCATCGAGGATGGCGTGGTGATCTATGCCAACGCCACGATCCTCGGTGGTGCCACCCGCATCGGACGCGACTCGGTCATCGGGTCGAGCGTCTGGATCACCCGCAGCGTGGAGCCCGGCACGACCGTGGTGCTCGAGAAGCCGAAACTCAGGATGAAGGGGGAAGCCCCAATTCTTGAAGCGGACTACACCATTTAGAACTTCTGCTTCCCGCTAGTCCCAGTTCTGAGTCAGCAACCTCTCGCCGAAAAACGAACAGACAACGCACCACTCCGGGAGCGTTCACCGCCTCCTCGCTTCGTTTACCGACTAGCGACTGCGTGATGCGGTACGAACCATGGCTCGGGCCGTTTGGGCGGCTTGCAGTCGGGCTTCGAGCGCCGCTCGGCCAACAGCCTTGGTCGCCTGAACGCGATCGAGTTCTTCCCTGGCTTTCTGGGCGTCGATCGCATCAGCCGAGATAGCCTTCTGCGTGATCACCGTGACCGTGTCGTGGGCGACTTCAA
>JBMTLP010000095.1:0-9588 GCA_049433245.1 Pirellulales bacterium | reverse complement strand
CCCATATGCAGACGCAGCTGGTCTTCCGTCGCGTGTTGGGGCGAGCCCCCAGCGAGGAAGAGGCGACTTGGCTTGCGGAGCGGGTGACCAATCTCTGCTCGTTGCTGTCATCGCTTCCGCCGACGGAGGGTGGAACAGAGCCTGGGGAGGAAATGGCGAGAGAGCCTGGTCAGTCGATCAATCAGCAGGCTTGGGCGGCCGCCGTCCAGACGTTGCTGATGAGCGATCAGTTTTTGGTGGTGCGATAGGTCAGCGGGGCACAAGTGCCGGAGGGAGATCGCGATGTGGCAGCAGATGACAAGCCGTCGGCAGGTGCTCTCCCAATCGGCGGTCGGATTCGGCTGGCTCGCGGCCTCGGCGCTGCTTCGCGGGACCTCATCTGCTGCAGCTGGTGACTCGCCCCCCTTCCCGTTTCCGGCCCGTGCCAGGCGTGTGATTTTCATGTTCATGAAAGGGGGGCCGTCGCAGGTCGACACCTTCGATCCCAAGCCAAAACTCGATGCCGACGACGGTAAAGAGCTGCCGTTTGCCAAGCCGCGGGTGCAGTTTGCGAAGACGGGAGTGTTGCTGAAGAGCCCGTGGAAGTTTCAGCAGTACGGTGAGAGCGGTTGCCCTGTCAGCGAACTCTTTCCGCATGTAGCACGGCACGTTGACGACATCTGCTTCTTAAATGGAGTGCACGGTACCAACGCGGCCCACGGTGGGGCCGCGCTGAAACTCCACACCGGCAGCGACACCTTCGTGCGGCCTGGCATGGGCGCATGGGTGAACTACGGCTTGGGCACGGAAAACGAGAGCCTGCCCGGGTTCATCACGATCTGCCCCACGCTCGCGCATGGTGGCGTGAACAACTGGGGTGCGGCGTTTCTGCCTGCCGAGTGCCAAGGGGTGCCGATGGGGGTGGCCTCACGGCCAGCCAGCGAGGCAGCGGTGAAGTACATCGCCAACAGCAAGCTGCCACGCGATGCGCAGCGGCTGCAGATTGAGATGCTCCGCGAACTTGCTGGCAGGGGAGCGGCGGACGCTGTGGCGGCGACGAGCGAGCCACTCGTTGAGGCACAACTCAAGAGTTTCGAACTCGCTTTCCGGATGCAGTCGGAACTTCCTGAGGTGCAGGATCTTTCGGGAGAGACTGCAGAGACGCTCTCCCTCTATGGGATAGGGGAACCGGTGACCGACGATTTTGGTCGGCAGTGTCTCCTGGCGCGGCGGTTTGCCGAGGCGGGGGTCCGGTTTATCCAGGTAACCCACAGCGACTCGAAGGTGCAGTGGGATCAGCATGCGAATCTTCGCGAGGGGCATGCCGAGAAGGCCGCAGAGGTCGACAAACCCATCGCAGGGCTGCTGGCCGATCTCAAGCGACGGGGCCTTCTCGAAGACACGCTGCTTCTCTGGGGAGGCGAGTTTGGCCGCACGCCCGTGGCGGAGGCGACAGCCAACGGGCGTGATCACAACCCCGAAGGCTTCACGATGTGGATGGCCGGCGGAGGTGTGCGGGGCGGGTTCCGTTACGGCAGCACGGATGACTATGGCTATTACGCCACGGAGAATGCGATGCACATCCATGATGTCCATGCCACGATGCTCGCCCTGCTTGGAATCGACCACGAGCACCTCACCTACCGCTACGCTGGCCGCAACTTCCGCCTCACGGACGTTGCCGGCAAAGTCCACGATGCGATCTTTGCCTGAGCGTGAAGGGTTGGCCGTTGCCTCCCGGGGAGCGGTCTGATTTGGCCTGACATGCGGAGGGCGGTATCTTTCGTGGTAAGCGGATGGCCACGCGGTGGGTCGCTGTTTGGCAGTCGAGGAGGAACGTGCGATGCGGCGACAGGGACTCTGCAAGCGAAACCTGAGGCGAGGCGTGTTTTCTCAGTTGGCTCGTGGTCTGGTGATGACACTCCTGGTGTCTGTGGCTTTTGGAGGAGCGTCGTCGAAAGCCTCCGCTGCCAAGCCCGCCAGCCGTCCCAACATCGTCTTCATCTTTAGCGATGACCACGCGCCACATGCGATCGGGGCCTACAACGGTTGGCTCAAGTCGGTGAATCCCACGCCGAATATCGATGCGCTTGCCGCCTCCGGCATGCTCTTTCGCAACAGCTTTTGCACCAACAGCATCTGCGGCCCAAGCCGCGCGGTGATTCAGACAGGGAAGCACAGCCATAAGAATGGCTTCATGAGTAACGGCAACTCCTTCGATTGGGATCAGCAGACCTTTCCCAAACTCCTCCAGCAGGCGGGTTATGCCACGGCCCTGTTTGGGAAGTCGCATCTGCAGGGAAAGCCGCAGGGCTACGACGACTGGAAGGTGCTCCCCGGGCAGGGCTTGTACTACAACCCCGACCTGATCACCCCCGAGGGGCGTGTCCGCGTCGAAGGGCACTGCACCGACGTGGTGACCGATCTGGCGGTGGCGTGGTTGAAGGACGGACGCGATGCAGCCAAGCCGTTCATGCTCATGGTTCAGCACAAGGCCCCACACCGCAACTGGATGCCCGCCCTGCGGCACCTTCCTCTGTATGCCGACACCGACATGCCGGAGCCGAACACGCTCTTTGACAAGTGGCACGACAACGCGCCACCGGCCCGGTTTCAGGAACTCGAGATCGACCGGCACATGCATCTCAACTTCGATCTCTTTGTCGACCTCACGCCAGACTTCAAAGCCAATGAGGCAGAGGGTGGAAGTGACCGATCAGCCTGGCAAAACATGCAGCGGATGTCGCCTGAGCAGTTGGCGGCTTGGCGTGTTTTTTACGGTCCGGAGGACGAGGCTTTCCACCAGGCCGGGCTCACGGCCGACGGCCTGGTTCGCTGGAAGTATCAGCGGTATGTGAAGAACTATCTGCGGTGTGTGCGAGGTGTGGACGAGAGCGTCGGCATCATCATGAAGACGCTTGAGGATCAGGGGCTCGCCGACAATACCGTCGTGATCTACTCCTCGGACCAGGGCTTCTACATCGGCGACCACGGCTGGTACGACAAGCGGTGGATGTATGAAGAGTCGCTGAAGATGCCCCTGATCGTGAAATGGCCTGGCGTGACAGAGGCGGGGGCGGTCAATGAAGATCTTGTGCAGAACCTCGACTACGCCGAAACCTTTCTCGAGATGGCCGGCGCCGCGATTCCCGAAGACATGCAGGGGAAGTCACTGGTTCCATTGCTTGAAGGTAAGAGCCCTGCCGACTGGCGGGAGAGCATCTACTACCACTACTACGAGTATCCGAGCGTGCACATGGTGCCGAGGCACTACGGCGTCCGCAACGAACGCTACAAACTGATGCACTTCTATC
This sequence comes from Pirellulales bacterium, assembly GCA_049433245.1. Classification (GTDB taxonomy): domain Bacteria; phylum Planctomycetota; class Planctomycetia; order Pirellulales; family UBA1268; genus M30B53. The sequence goes on along the minus strand of JBMTLP010000095.1, from coordinate 6,295 downwards.
AGTTTGACGAGTGGGAGTTTTACGACCTCGAAACCGATCCGGATGAGTTGCAGAATCGTTACGAAGACCCCGAGTATGCCGACGAGGTTGCGGCTATGAAGGTGGAGCTCGAGCGGCTGCGGACCGTCTATGACGACGACAGCGACGTTGCCGAACTGCCCGCTGAGCAGCAGCAGGAACTGCGCACGCCATCGACGATCACGCGGGCGGGTTGAATCAGGCAGTGCCGCTCTTCACCAGACGCCATCTGCGTTGTGCGAACGCAGATGGCGTCTCAGATTCGAGCGTGCCTCTGGCCCTAGCCAAAGAACACCCGCGAGGCGGTGCCTCTGAGGATCGCGTCGCGTTCGTGGCTGTTGAGAAACCGGCAGTGGTCACGGATCAGGGCGAGTGAGGGCTCGTAGCCTTGCCCCTCCGCGAGTTGAAAGGGTCCGTCGGAGGCCCACATCAGCCGCTCCGCTCCGTATGCGTCGCGAAGGGTTCGGATCATCGGCTCGAGGTCTTCGTAGGGAGGAGCCTTGCGGCCGAGGGCGTAGAACGCCGACACCTTCACATGTACGGTGGGGAATCTCGCGAGATCGGTGAGCTGTTTGAGTTGCTCGCCATCGATTGCTCCACGCATGCCGATGCGGGCAAAGTGATCGATCACGACAGGCGTGGTGGGGAATGCCGCGCACATCTGCTTCACGGCTGGCAGGGCATCGGGATCGGCTAGGAGGCACATTGCCAGCCCTTGTTCCGCACCGGCTTTCCACATCCGCTGCATGCCGTCGGACTTCTGCCAGGCTTCAGTCTTGGCTCGGTCGCTGTAGAGCCGGAAGCCACGGACGCCTTGCTCGGCCATCGCTCGCATCGTGTCGGCGACATCGGGTTGGTCGTGGTCGACTATTGCCACCCCACCAAATACACCAGGATGGGCGGCCATGCAGTCGAGCATGTAACGGTTGTCGAAGCCGTAGTAGCTCATCTGGATCAGCACAATCCGGGAGATGCCCAGCGGCCGGGCAGCAGCGAGCAACTCGCCTTCGGTAAAACTTGCCGGCTGCATGTCGCCTTGTGTGAAGCCGTCGGCAAGCGGATAGCGGTCAAGGTCGGGCGTCCAGACATGCACGTGGGCATCCACGAAGCCGTCGGGTTCGGGGGTTGCTGCGACAGCAAGGCGATTGGGCCGACCGGAGGCGCTGATGCCCACAGCCGCGATGGAGGCAAAGCCAGCGTGCGCAAAGGTCCGACGCGTGCAAACGATCTGCGGATCCATGGCATGTGTCCCTGAGAGCAAATGAGTCCCCTACGACATCTCAGCGTACGGCCGCCACAGAGCCCGACGCAACGCTCCAGCCAGCGGGCCGCAAAGGGGATTTCGGATTGCCAGCCCGCTATCGGGCTGAGCCGAACCGCACGAGGAACTCGCGGTAGAAAGCGGCTGCTGTTGCGACTTCGTCGAGGGGTACGGACTCATCGGCGGCGTGGGCCTGGTCGATGCTGCCTGGGCCGAACACGATCGAAGGCACGCCTGCACGGCGGGAGAGTTTGCTCGCATCGCTGCCGTAAGGCACGCCGATTGCGGTTGGCTCGAGGTCGAGGTTGAGGCAAACATCAGCCGCCGTCGCGATCACCTCGGAGTCAGCCGGTGTTTCCAGCGTTTCATCGAGGAGCAGGACGGCGATGGTGGCTGACACCGGACTGGTAGCAAGCGTCGCATCGATAACCTCGCGATAACCGGCGAGTACGATCTCCGGCTCTTCGCCCGGAAGGAGTCGCCGATCGATCGACAGTTCACATGCTTCCGGCACGATGTTGACCTGCACACCCCCGTGGATGAGTCCGATCGACCCTGTCGCAGGGCCAAGCAGAGGATGGCTGGTGGCTTGGGTGAGTTCGGTATGCAGCCGGTCGAGGGCCAGCACGACCTCGGCGGCGGCGGTGATCGCGCTTGCGCCAAGCCAAGGCTTTGACGAGTGCGCCGCCCGACCCTGCAGCCGCACGAGAAACCGCAGCACGCCCTTCGTGGCCGACACAATCCGCAGGCTGGTCGGCTCGGCAACGATCGCTGCTGCGGTTGTGCCCCCAGCCGTTGCCAGCCCGTCGACAAGCCCGAGCACACCCCGGTAGGCATGCTCCTCATCCACGACAGCTGCAAGCCAAACATCACAGCCGGGTTGCTGTCCGGTTGCTGCCAGGTCGAGCACGGCAGCCAGCATCCCAGCCAGGCCTCCCTTCGTGTCGCAGGAGCCACGACCGAAGAGGTGGCCGTCGCAAACGGTTGGTGTGAACGCCGCCACGCTCATCCTTTCCACGCCAACGGTGTCCATGTGGGCTTCGAGGACAACTCGTCGCGACCGATCACGCCCCGGGAGCACCCCGATCACGTTTTCTCGCCCAGGCTCAATCGGCTGCCGAAACACCTCGATGCCAGCCCGTGCCAGCTGTTCGCCGATGAACGCCGCCACGGCCGCCTCGCCGGGGCCGCCGTAGGCCGGGTTCACGCTGTTGATCGCCACGAGTTGGGCCAGCAGCGTGTGGGAAAGGTCTGTCATGCGGAGTGTGCCGTGCATGGCCTTCTCCCCCGAGAGTTGTTGAACCCGCCAGGCCATCGTACAGCGTGTCGTCTGACGGGTGAGCCTTTCCCGCGAGCAAACCGGCTGCGACGTTGTCGGAGCTCGGGTGGCGTCGTACACTCTGGGCAGTCAGGAGAGAGTCGCAAGACCGCCGAAGGCCGAACGCTCAGGCAAAAGTACTGACTAACATAGCGCTGTTGGAGAGTGGTGCTGGCCTTGCCTTGCACCCACCGAAGGGGCAAACCCCGGGCCGTAGCCCGCAGGCGAATCTCTCAGGTACCAGGACAACAGGGTTCCCGCGGTTGCCACCGCATGGTGGCGGCACTTGTTTTGGAGCCCTGTATGTCTCTCGCTGAATCCCCCTCGGTTCTCGGCTCAGCTGAACGCGAGTCCTCCCTTTCCGAACGAACGGCGAGCGGAGAAGCCAGTTTCGCCCGGCGGCACATCGGCCTCAGCGCTGCTGACGAAGCGGCCATGCTGGCTGCAGTGGCGGCGGATTCTCGCGAGGCGCTCATCGCCCAGATTGTGCCGGGCAACATCGTGCGACAGGAGGGCATGCGGCTCCCGCCGGCTCTCTCCGAGCCGGCCGCCCTGGAGGAACTGCGAGGCATCGCTGCCCGCAACGTGGTGCTCAAGAGTTTTCTGGGGCAGGGTTACCACGGCACCCACACGCCGGGAGTGATCCTGAGAAACATTCTGGAAAACCCCGCTTGGTATACCGCCTACACCCCCTACCAGGCCGAGATCAGCCAAGGGCGAATGGAGGCGCTCGTCAACTTTCAGACCATGGTCTGCGACCTGACGGGGCTGCCGATTGCCAACGCGTCGATGCTCGACGAGGCCACGGCTGCGGCGGAAGCGATGACGCTCGCCCATCGAAGCTCGAAGAGCAAACTTGATGCGTTCCTGGTCGACCGCCGCTGCCATCCGCAAACGCTCGAAGTTCTCGCGACGCGGGCTGAGCCCCTCGGCATTCAACTCCACATCGGCGATGTCGACACACTGCTCGAGACCCACCCCTGTTTTGGTGTGTTGGTGGCGTATCCGACGACCGACGGCGATGTGCCCGACTGGCGAGGCTTGGCCGAGCGGGTGCATGCCAAGCAGGCCGTCCTCTGTGTAACGACCGATCCTCTGGCGCTCACCGTGCTCGAAGCCCCTGGCCATTGGGGAGCGGATATCGCCGTCGGCTCGACGCAGCGGTTTGGGATGCCCATGGGCTGTGGCGGTCCACACGCCGCCTTTCTCGCCTGCCAGGACGCCTTCAAGCGTTCGCTGCCCGGACGGCTTGTTGGCGTGAGCATCGATGCAACGGGGAAGCCTGCCTATCGGCTCGCTCTTCAGACCCGTGAACAGCACATCCGCCGCGAGAAAGCGACATCGAATATCTGCACGGCGCAGGTGCTGCCGGCGGTCGTGGCTTCGATGTACGCGGTCTATCACGGCCCCGAGGGGCTGCGGGCGATTGCCGAACGGGTCGCGTCGCTCACGGCGACGCTGGCCCAAGGTCTTGCTGGTATCGGGCTCACGATACGCAACTGCCGAGCCTTCGACACTCTCGCGCTCGACACGGCGGAGAAGTCGGCCGAGCTCCTGAATTTGGCTCGCTCAGCCGGTATGAACGTGCGACGCATCGATGAGAGCACCCTCGGCATCAGTCTCGACGAGACCACGTCTGCGGCTGACATCGTGCAACTTTGGAAAGTCTTTGCCGAAGTGTACGGGGCCGAAGTTCCTGAGTTTGCCGCATGTGAGCAGGCTGCCGTGTCCCGATTGCCAGCCGACCTGCGACGACAGAGTGCCTATCTCACACACCCCGTTTTTCATTCGCATCGCAGCGAGACGCAGATGCTCCGCTACCTGCGTGAATTGGCTGACCGCGACCTCGCTCTCGATCGCACGATGATCCCGCTCGGGAGCTGCACGATGAAACTCAACGCCACCAGCGAGATGATCCCGATCACGTGGCCAGAGTTTGCGCAGGTGCATCCCTTTGCACCGGCCGATCAGCGCGAAGGGTATGCCATCCTCGATCGCCAGCTCCGTGAGTGGCTCTGCGAGGCGACCGGCTACGCGGGCATCAGCCTGCAGCCCAACGCGGGTAGTCAGGGTGAATACGCGGGTCTGCTCGTGATTCGGGCCTGGCAGCGGGCTCGAGGGCAAGGGCATCGCGATGTCTGTCTGATTCCGGCTTCAGCCCACGGCACCAATCCGGCTAGTGCCCAAATGGTCGGCATGCAGGTGGTCGTGACAGGCTGCGATGAAGATGGCAACGTCGACCTCGTGGAACTTGAGGCAAAGTGTCAGGAATACGCCGATCGACTTGCCGCTGTGATGATCACCTACCCCAGCACGCACGGCGTGTTTGAAACGCAGGTGCGAAGGCTCTGCGAGATCGTGCACCAGCATGGCGGGCGGGTGTATGTCGACGGCGCCAACATGAATGCCCTCGTTGGCCTCGCCTCACCCGGAGAGTTTGGTGGCGATGTGAGTCACCTCAACCTGCACAAGACCTTTTGCATTCCGCACGGTGGCGGCGGTCCAGGGGTTGGGCCGGTGTGCGTGGTCGAAGACCTCGTGCCCTTCTTGCCTGGGCACAAGACGGGCGGCGTTCCGGCCGAGGGGGGGGTGGCTGCGGTCTCGGCTGCACCGCTTGGCAACGCGGCGGTACTGCCCATCAGCTGGATGTATATCCGCATGATGGGCAGTGAGGGGCTTCTGCATGCCACCGAGGCGGCGATCCTCTCTGCCAACTACGTGAGCGTGAGGCTTCGCGAACACTATCCCACGCTCTACGCCGGTGAAGGGGGCCGTGTGGCCCATGAGTGCATTCTCGATCTGCGGCCGCTCGAGAAGACAAGCGGTGTGACCGCAGAGGATGTGGCCAAGAGGCTCATCGACTACGGTTTCCATGCGCCGACGCTGAGTTTCCCGGTGCCCGGCACGCTGATGGTGGAGCCGACGGAGAGCGAGGATCTCCCCGAACTCAATCGCTTCATCGCAGCCATGATCGCCATTCGCGAAGAGATTCGGGCGATCGAAGACGGCACGCTGCCACGCGATGACAACCCGCTCGTCAACGCGCCGCACACCGCGGAGTCGGTGACCGCTGACGACTGGACTCGTCCCTACTCTCGCGAGACGGCGGCCTTTCCGGTCTCCAGCCTGCGACGGCGGAAGTATTGGCCACCAGTTGGTCGTGTCAACAATGTGCACGGCGATCGCAACCTGTTTTGCAGTTGCGTGCCCGTGTCCGAGTGGAAGTGAGCCGGAGCGTCACTTCTGAACTGACGACACGCTTGGCGGGCTAAACATCAGTCGGTTGCTGACCGCGATCGCAGCAATCGAGAGCGGGATCGTGAGAATCTCCCAGTGCAGGTTGTCGGTGAGCACCTTCTCGGCGAGCACTCGTACAAACATGATCGCAAGCAGGACGGCCACGACCTCCATCAACGTTTTCTTGAGCGAAGAGATGTTCTCCACCTTCAGCCAGCGGGGCGCGTCGGCCACGGTGTTGGTGTTGGTCAGGAAGAGCGAATAAATGCCGTAGGCGAAGTAGAGAAAGGTCAGGCCCGTCAGGCCGTTGTCGAGCGACTCGAGCAGCTGCAGGTTGGCGGCGGTGCGAGGTGTAGCGGTGGTGGAGGCGGTGGCGTCGTCGGCGATGAGTTCAAACGCAGGGATGATTTCAAGTAAGTGCAGCACCGCTTCGATCGTGTTGCTCGCGCCGATCACAAACA
>JBMTLP010000094.1:0-9599 GCA_049433245.1 Pirellulales bacterium | reverse complement strand
GGCCGTGCCCTGCTCAGAGGCAGCCTCTGGCGAAGTGGTGTTGGATATTACGGTGGCCCGCGATCCGTTGGCCACAAAGCACGATCGGTGGTTGGTGACCGGGCACACGCTGCAGTAGCCGTCGCAGCGTGGTTATCGAGTCTGGTCAGGTGATATCAGCCGCAACCAGTGTCACGCGCTGTCGCTCGAGAAGCAGCGCACCGCGTCGATCGAGTTTTCGTTGGCTGCCAGCATCACCAAGCGATCAAAGCCGAGGGCTGCTCCCACGCCTTCAGGCATTGCCGCTTGGTGGGCAGCGATGACGTGCTGAGGGATTGGCAGCGTGGCACGTCCGTCGGCAGCCCGTACGCTGTTGGCATGCTCGAGCCGAGTTAACAGTTCGGTGGCGGAGGTCTCTTCCTCCCATCCATTGGCGAGTTCAATGCCACGGTAGAACAGTTCGAATCGGCGAGCGACCGCAGCATTATCCGGGTCGATCCGCGCGAAAGCGCTTTGCGAGCGAGGCCAGGCCTCAAGCATGACGGGAGTTGTGTGCCCAAGTTGCGGCGACACCACTTCGGAAAGCAGGAGTTCGAAGAAGCGGTCGAACCTCGCGTCGCTCGGTTCCTGCACCCAACTCTCAGGGAAGGCGACCTCCGCCTTCACCGCTGCTGCCTGCAACTCGCTGGCGCTCGCTGCTGCGAGGTCAACTTGGGCAAACTCTGCGAAGGCCGCTTGGCACGTTTGTCGCTTGAGGCCCAGGGTTCCCAGCACCGCGGTGGTGATGGCCTCGAGGAGTTGGGCGGCGTCATCGAGAGTGGTGCCCGGGGCATACCACTCAAGCAGCAGGAACTCAATGTCGTGACGCGGTCCTCGCTCTCCATCGCGGAAGGCGTGGGCCAGTTGATAGATCGCCCCGGATCCCGAAGCGAGAAGACGTTTCATGTGGGCTTCAGGGCTCGCCTGCAGAAACCGCTCCTGGCCGTCGATCGGGCGGAGCCGGAGCGGATCAATCTGTGCCTCCGGCAGCACTTCTCTCGACAGCACAGGCGTGTCGACCTCGAGAAACCCGCGGGTGTTGAAGATCTCACGAAGCGCCTGGCGAACGTCCTGACGAGTTCGGAGAATCTCGCGGGTCTGCATCATGCAACAGCTGTCCCTGATGCGATCTAACTGGCGGCCTCGGCCACAAGCTTTGCTGTTTCACGATAGACAAGCACGGGAGCTGGGGATCGCCTCACCACGGCCTCAGCTACACTGCCCATCAGCAGTCTCGACATTCCCGTGCGGCCATGCGTGCCGAGCACGATCATGTCGGCGTTCTCTTCCTCTGCGACACGAACGATCTCCGCAGCCGGGTCACCCATGGTCAGCATGTGGACAAACGCCACGGAGGCATCCCGCGGACGAACCTCCTCAAGCATGCTCATGATCCGGTCCGAACTCGGTTCGGGTAGGCCGTAGTAGAGTTCGCCCCCTCCATAAGCCAAGGGAGGTTCTTCCACATGGAGGATCACGAGCCTAGCGTGCCGCTGCTTGGCGATCGCTTCGGCGTGTTCAAGGGCCGAATCGCTCGCGTGGGAAAAGTCGGTGGGAAACAGGATCGTGGCCATGGCAACTACTCCTCAGAGGCACGGACCGTCGCAAATCTGCAGGTAACTTTGCTGTCATTTTACACCTCAGCGAGGTGCCGGTCCCTGTTTCAGCACCCGCGATCAGCGGTCAGCCGCGGTGGGTCTGCGGCTGACATGCCGGATTCTGGGCGGTTCCGCGCCTTTCTTGCTACCGCAGCCGCATCCCAGGCAGAGCGCCGGCATCGGGGCTGATGAGGAAGACACCCTCGGCGCCTTCGCCGCTGGCCGCCACAACCATGCCCTCACTTAAGCCGAACTTCATCTGCCTTGGAGCCAGATTGGCCACGACCACGACAAGCCGTCCAACGAGACTCTCGGGGGCGTGATGCCCCTTGATGCCAGCAAAGATCGTGCGGGTGGCGTCGCCACCGAGGCTCACCGTCAGTTTCAGAAGTTTTCGCGCTTCGGGCACCTCTTCCGCGGTCAGCACGCGGGCGACACGCAGATCGACTTTCGTGAAGTCGTCGATGGTGCACTCGGCAGCAAGCGGTTCGGCGGTGAGCGGGGCAGCGGAGTCTTCCATGTGAGATCCTTTCGTCTGTGATGAAGCGGGGTTCGGTGAGGAGGGGAGTGGCGGGGTCGACTGCTGCGATGCGGCGACGACGGCCGCAATCTGTTCGGGTGTTACCCGAGACTTCAGAGGCTGGAAGGGATTCACGGGACATCCGACGAGAGGCTGCTGGGCAGCATCCCAGGAGAGGATGGGGCCGCCCACCAGCGCTGATGCTTCGCCGGCAAGAGCCGGCATGACTGGCGTGAGGTAGACCATCAGTTGCCGAAAAAGGTTGACCGCAATCGAGGCAACATTCTGCAACTCGGAGGCGGCCTCAGGTCCGGCTTTCGCCAGTTTCCACGGCTGTCTTTCGTCCACAAAGGCGTTGGCACGATCAGCCGCCTGCATGATCGCCCGCATAGCTCGGGCAAGATCTCCCGCTTCGTAGGCAGCGGCAATCTCCTCACCTTCGCTGGCGGCCCGAGCGAACAGGCCACCATCGTCGGGATACTCGGCAGAGAGTCCGCTCTCCACGAGCCACCGCATCGTGCGGCTCGCTAAGTTCACGATTTTCCCGACGATGTCGGCGTTGACCTTGGCCACAAAGTCGTTGAGATCAAGGTCGATGTCGTCGATACCGCCAGAGATCTTCGAGGCGTAGAAGTAACGCAGCATCTCCGGGTCGACATGGTCCAGCCAGGTGCGGGCCAGGATGAAGGTGCCCCGGCTCTTGGACATCTTTTGACCGTTCACGGTCAGGAAGCCATGCACGTGCACACCGGCGGGAAGGCGCAGGCCCGCAGCCTCGAGCATCGCGGGCCAGAAGAGCGTGTGGAAGTAGGTGATGTCCTTGCCAATGAAGTGGTGAATCTCCACTGCGGAGTCATCGGGCGATCGCTTCCACCAGGCATCGAACGACTCACCGTTGGCAGCAGCCCATTCCGATGTGGAGGCGAGGTAGCCGATTGGGGCATCGAACCAGACATACCAGTAATGGCCAGGAAAGTCTGGGATTTCAAAGCCGAAGTAGGGTGCCGGGCGAGAAACATCCCAGTCGCGGAGCGGCTCGCCGAGAAAGTGCCCGGCAAGGTAGTTGGCGATCGGGGCCGCAAGGGCGCCGGAACGTTGTGTCCAGGTGTCGAGAAAGCTGTGCATCTTTTCGAGTTCGACAAAGAGATGCTCCGCTGATCGCACCTCTGGTACACCGTCAGAGAGGGTGCTGCGTGGATCGATCAGGTCAGCCGGGCTGTAGGTGGCCCCACACACCTCGCAGGAATCGCCGTACTGGTCGGCGGCCTGACACCGAGGGCACGTGCCCTTCACGAAGCGATCTGCGAGAAACACGCCCGCCTTGGGGTCGAACAGTTGCTGCACATCGCGACGGACCACGAGCCCAGCTGCTTGCAGGGCCTGCCAGATCTCTCCGCAAAGTTGGCGGTTCGTGGGGCTGTCGGTTGAGCCGTAGTGGTCGAAGGCCACATGGAAGCCGTCGAAGTCGGACTGATGCGCTTGCCGCATTTCTGCAATCAGGTCCTGCTCGCTGCGCCCTTCCGACTTGGCACGCAGCATGATGGCCGTGCCATGGGTGTCGTCCGCGCAGATGTACACCGCCTTGTGTCCTCGGAGCTTCTGAAACCTCACGAAGATGTCGGTCTGGATGTACTCAACGAGGTGTCCAAGATGGATGTGTCCATTGGCATAGGGCAGGGCGGAAGTCACCAGGATGCGTCGGGGGGATGTCTCGTGCATGCGTTCGACTGAAGGCGGGAGGGGGGCGGAGACGCACTGAGCCACCGCGTGGAATGTGAGTGTACGGGGGGCTGGCCCAACAAAAAACGTGTGTTCGGCAGCCAACCGCGGCGAACGCCCGCAGCAAAATGATCTTGCTCCAAGCGGATCTCGCCGCCACTATCCCGCTCGCTCAAGGGGCGGCAGTCGCGCCGGCGAGCAGACCGCTGTTCCGGCAGCCAAATCGCCCGTAGCCCACCCAAGCAATCATCAATCGTTGCGGCCAGACCGCTTCGGCCGGTCGCAAGTCGGCTTCGGTCTGCGCCAGGCTGCAGAATTTCCCGTGGGAGGAGATGTATGCCCTCAACGCGGCCACACGCATCACCAATGATCTTTTTTGCCATGCTCAGCAGTCGTCGTCTGCTTGCAGTCCTGATGGTGCTGACACTGGGAATGCTGGCATGTGTGGAAGCAGCTCGTGCCAACGGCTCGGCCGAACCTCTGCAGCCAGGCGACGTGGTGCTGCTTGACTTTCAGGCTCGCTGGTGTGGCCCATGCCGCGCGATGGCGCCGCTGCTGCAGGGGATCGAACAGTCGGGCTGGCCGGTGCGGCATGTTGATGTCGATCAGGAACACGATCTCGTGCGTCGATTCGGCGTGACCGGTGTGCCGTGCTACGTCCTGCTCGTCCGTGGGCACGAAGTGGGGCGGATCGAAGGAGCGACCACTCAGCAGGATCTTGAGGGTCTGCTGGCGAAGGGCTACCGCACAGGCGGAACGCCGCAAGCCATGCACAACATGGCTCCTCAGCAGAGGCAGCCCAGCGTGGAAGGCATTCCACTTCCAACGATGGTGGCCGCTGAGGCTCTTGCGATTGATTCGCCTCCGCTCGGGCGTGAGTCGGACGCGGCGCTCATCACGCAAGCTCAAGCGAGCAGCCCAGCGGTGGAAGGGCAGATGTCCGCTGCGGCGCATCCGTACGAGAGCGGAGCTTCATCGACAGTTGGCCAGCAACAACTCGCCTCCTCTTCCGATCAAGCCGCCATTCAGGCGAGACTCTTGGCGGCCTCGGCGCGGCTCCGCGTTCAAGATCCAGAGGGTGTGTCACGCGGCACGGGAACAGTTATTGATTGCCGGCAGGGTGAGGCCTTGATCCTCACCTGTGCCCACATCTTCCGGGATTCGCGAGGTGAGGGGCGAATCGCTGTCGACCTGTTCGGCAGTGGCGACGCTCGCGAACTGGCAGGCCAACTGGTGGCGTGGGATCTCGATCGAGACGTTGCCTTGGTCAGCGTGTTCACCGATGCCCAGATCACTCCCGCTCGAGTCGCCGGTCCAGAACGGGATGTACTCGTGGGGCAGCAGGTTGCCTCGGTGGGGTGTGACGGTGGGGCTGATCCGACGGTGCAGTTCAGCCACATCACCGCCGTCGATAAGTATCTGGGCCCTCCGAATCTACAGGTTGCTGGTCAGCCTGTGCCCGGGCGAAGTGGCGGAGGTCTGTTCTCCCTCGACGGAAGCCTGATTGGTGTGTGCAATGCTGCCGATCCTGCAGACAAGGAAGGGCTTTACGCTGCTTTGCAGGCCGTGCACGCACAACTCGACGAAGCGGGTCTCTCTTTTGTGTACCGAGCCACCTATCCGAGTTCGGGTACCGTGCCGCTCGCTGATCACACCCCAGCCATGCCTGAGTCGATGCCCTCTGTGGCTTTTGATCGTCGCGATCGCACGGCTGCGGTGCCCACGGCATCCACGGCGGAACTGCCGTCGCGAGCGTCCGTTCCCGCTGCCGAACTCTCTCCTGGTGAAATTGCCCTGCTGGAACAGGTGCGTCAGCATCGCGGGAAGGCCGAAGTGATCTGCATCGTGCGGCCGCATGGAGCAGAGAGCAACAGCGAGGTGTTCGTGCTCGCCGGTGCCAGCGAAGATTTTGTGGACCACCTGTCGGCAGCCCATCGCGGCGAGCCTGTCGCCGAGCAGTTGTCACCACCGTCAGCGGTGCGACAGCAGCCGACACCAACGCCAGCTGCGCCTCCGCAGGCGCCGGTGGTGTTGCCTTCGCCACAGGTGTCGTTTGGTGCTCAGCCGATCCGGCGGTGAGTTCTCACTTCCCCAACACCATCACGGTCACCGGATCAGCGTGCACGCTCCCTGCTTGACCGTTGCCGCGACGGCCGGTGGCCCGAATGGTTGCAGGTCCCTGGCCGAGCATGCTCGCAGGGATCTCGATCGAGGATTCGGCTTCGGTGGTTCGGCCAAGCACCCGGCCGGCGGCGTAGAGCACCGCACCATCGATGTCGCGGCCCACGAGGCTGATCCGCACGTTCCCGCTGAGAGGCAACTGCTGCGGTTCAACCTTCATCTGCAGGGCCCTGCCGTGGTTGGCAAAGGTGACAGGAAGAATCTGTCTGCCTTGGGTTTCCAAGAGGGAGCCGGTGACCCCGACCATCCGGATTTCGTGATAACCGTCGGCCAACTGCGCGGTGTCGAGCTTCGCCGTGTCACCAGCCGAGAACTGGGCATACCGCATGCCATCGACAAAGATTTCGAAACGGTCAACCTGTGCATCGCTCGATACCTGAGCCGTTGCGGTCAAGGTCACCTCGCCACTGAGCACGGCTCCGGCAGCCAGAGGTTCTGTCGCTGAAGCCAGCGACATCTGCACCCGCGGAATGTTGGCCCAGGGCTGACAAAGCGGATCACCGACCACGAGGAGTTGGTAGGGAGACTGTACCGACTGATAGAAGGCTTCGATCAGGCTGGCGCCGCGAGCGTAGTGCACCTGGATCGATGGGTGGGGAAACTTGGCTTGATCGGCATAGGGTTCGATCACCGTGCCGCTCGACCCTGCGGCCCCTGCGCGGAGAAACTCGGAGAGTGGTGTTTGGCCCGCCGAAGGGCTGAAGATGCCACCAAAACTTGTCAGGTTTTCGCAAATCGCTCCGGGTGTGACGCGGCTGCCAGAGGCTGGCCAGTCAAAGGAAGGCGTGCCAGTCATCAGGCCCGCCACGGTCCGCTTGCCGACGGGCAAGGTGCCCGAAACGACCTCGGCCTCCACGCCCAGTTCTTTGAGCGCGGTGACTGTTTCGTTGAAGACACTACTGCGTGTGGTGGTGCGGACGTCGGAGTTGGTCACAAAGTAGATTGTGCCCTTGGGGTGAGTCTCGTCGGCAGCGGTTGCGGATCGCAGCATCGCGATGATCTCGTCGACCGAGTTGCCACGCCCGTTCGTTACGCCGAGCATCGCGGAGAGTAGGTAGCGGACGCCTCCCGCTTCCATCTGTTCCCCTTGGGAGCCCCAGCCGTACCAGCTACGAAACCCACGGGTCTCACGAGGCACGCCGCGCACATTGAGCGGGCGGTAGTAGCGATTGCTTTCGCGATTGACCCATCCACCGGCGGTGCCTTTCACCAACGGAAAGAGTGTGGTCATGCCCGTCAGCGAACCTGCCGGAAACTTGTCGACGCCAACCAACGGCTCGGGCAGTTCGTCTTTGAAATTGATTCGCCAGGGAAAGTCGGATGAATACACGATCGCGTCAATCTGCGGCACGAGTCTGCGGCCTTCAATGGCCTCCAGCACCGGATCGAGAATCTCCTTGCGAAAGGTTGCCACGCTTGTTTCCTCCCGGCTTCCTGTCCAGGGAAGCATCATGACGTTGATGGGAGGAATCTGCCGCAGCGCGACATACGTGTTGGCGATCGCTACGCTCTCGGGGCTCTCGGGATTCACCACGAGGAACAGGTTTTCCGGTCCGCCTCCGGCGAAGGAGGCAGAGGAGCCGCTGCAGGTAGCGATGGCAAGCAGCAGCGCGGCCCGTTTCCAGAACTGCTTTCGCCACGAAGACGATGGCGGTGGCGGGAGCGATCGATGGAGTGAAGGCACGTGAGTTTCCATGCAAGGGCTCGTGTTTCCCCCGGAGCCAATCCAAGCAGGACGAACTCCCGATGTTACCACGTCTGGCACAGGTGATGGCTGCTGCCTTCGTGTTTGGACTGTCGTTTTCGGGGAAGGGCGTGATACGCTCAGCCCGTCGCGTTGCGGTCGATTTGGCTGGACGGTGACCCGCGTGCCGACGGAGGAGAGTAGCTCTCTGGGCTGCGTTTTCGTTGTTATGAGCGATCTGCGAATGAAGCAAACGGTTGTGGTGCTGGCGGTCGCGTGTCTCACGGCGGGAGGCTTGGCCGCACCGCTGCTGGCGGCTGAGCCGGCAGTCGCCGATCGTTTTTCTGGTGAGCGGGCCTTCGGATACCTGCAGGCGATCTGTGACCTTGGGCCAAGGCCGAGCGGATCGGTGGGCATGCAGAAGCAGCGAGGCATGATCGTGCGGCACTTCGAGGGGCTCGGTGCCACAGTTTCGAGGCAGCCTTTCCAAATCCGAGATCGCCGGACGGGTGCAACCGTGGCGATGGAAAACCTGATCGTGTCTTTTCACCCGGATCGCCTCGATCGGGTGATGCTGGCGGCCCACTACGACACCCGCCCTTTCCCAGATCGCGATCCGGCCAATCCGGCCGGTGTCTTTATTGGAGCGAACGACGGGGCGAGTGGGGTCGCGGTACTGATGGAACTAGGGCAGTTCATGCCGTCGCTTCCAGGAGAGATCGGCGTGGACTTTGTGTTGTTTGATGCTGAGGAGTATGTCGTGGATCGCCGCGACCCCTACTTCCTTGGATCGATTCATTTCGCGCGACGCTACGCATCAAAGCCACCAAAGCATCGATATCGATATGGCGTGCTGCTCGACATGGTTGCCGACGCAGATCTGCTTCTGCCGCAGGAGTATCACAGCATCTCCTGGCCCGACACCCGCGGGCTCGTGGATGACATTTGGGAAGCAGCGCGGGAGGTGGGGGCGCGGGAGTTTCTGCCCAGACCAGGTCCTACGGTCGAGGACGACCATGTGCCTCTGCGAACGATCGGCCGCATCCCCACCTGCGACATCATCGACTTCGACTATCCCTACTGGCACACCACCCAAGACACTCCGGAGCACTGTTCGGGGGAGTCGATGGAGGTGGTGGGGAGGGTGATGCTGCACTGGCTGCGTGGCCTGAGTGGTGGTGGAAGAGGGCCGTGATGAGTCAGGCCTCGAGTGAGGAGATGTTGGTGGTGCCATCGCTCGGCTTCGTGCCTGGCATGGTGTCGGTGGCGGTGTGGCTTGTCCGGGAAGGTGCGTCGGTCCTCGCTGGTGATCGCGTGGTGCAACTCGTTGCTGGCGCCGCCACGATTGACCTCGTGGCACCGATCACCGGACGACTCCAGCGGCAACTCGTGGACGAAGATGACCGGGTGGAGCCCGGAGATCCGCTGGCGGTGTTTGCCCATGCGGGTGTTGCGAAATCGGGGACTGCATGAGCAGCGCGGCGCGAACGCGATCGGCGACTGACGGAGAGGTCGTCGTGGCGAAGAGCCCGAGCAGCTGGTGGCTGGCCTTGGGCGGCGCGGCTGCGATGGCGATCGTGCAGCCGCCGTGCGACCTGTGGTGGGGCGCCTGGGTGGCACCACTGCCTTGGCTCTGCCTCGCTCGGCGAGGGGCATCCTTGCGGTCGCGGGATTGGTGGGCGTTGTGGTGTGGCGGTTGGTTTTCTTGGCTGGCGGTGCTGCACTGGCTGCGGCTGCCGCATCCAGCGACCTCCATCGGTTGGCTGGTGCTCTCAGCCTACCTCGGCTGCTTTGTGCCGTTCTGGGTGGCGGCGACCCGTCGGCTGGTCAGCCACGGGCGGCTGCCGTTTGCCCTTGCTGCGACGGTCGCCTGGTTGGG
>JBMTLP010000093.1:0-9614 GCA_049433245.1 Pirellulales bacterium | reverse complement strand
CTTTTTCTGCCGCCTTAGGACGGCTGCCGGCCGTGGCTTGCTCGATCAATCGAGAGCGTGAGAAAGTGGGTCGCGCAGCTGATGCAGGGGTCGTAACTGCGGATCAGCATTTCGCACCGCCGCGTCGCCTCCGCATCGTCGAGCTTCAGCACCTCCGGTAGCAGGCCCCTCAGGTCCTCCTCCACCTGCGCCTGATTCTGTGACGTTGGCGGGATGATCTCCGCCTCCGCCACAAGCCCGCGTTCATCGAGGCGATAGCGGTGGTAGAGCAGTCCGCGGGGAGCCTCTGTGGCATGACAGCCACCGCCCGCCGCAGGCTCGTAGTCGATCCGGCAGGGCGAGATCTCCGCAGACGCGTCTCCGGCGATCCTCGCGGCGATCTCACAGGCAGCGGCCATTTCCAACACCCGGGCCACGATTGAACGGTAGGGATTTCGCATGGGCTGTTCGAGCCCGCAGGCGTCGGCCGCACGGGCGGCTCGAGGAGGCAGCTGGTCACGGCAGAGATTCATCCTGGCAACCGGCCCCGTGAGGTACGGGGTGTCGGTACCTCGCCGCACGCTGTGGAGCGCCGTGCTGTGCGGCACCTGCCGCTCAACGAAGTGCCGAGCGAAGTCTTCAACGGGAATCCGCAGAGCAGCCGTGCGGGGACTGCCACTCGACACCACCAGCCCTTCGTTCATCGGATAGTCGGTGTCGTGCTGGAGCGCGACCGACTCGTAGTCCACCTCGAGCACGGGACAGTCAAAGCGGGCCACGCGGTCTACAAGCGCCAGGCATGTTTCCAGACCCCACTCCAGTTCCGGCACGAGACTGCGAATGGCTGCGGGGGACGGAGCTTTGTAAAACCCGCCCACCGTGACGTTGATGGGATGCACGGCACGTCCCCCAACCACCTCCACAAGCCTGTTGCCAAGTGCCTTGAGCTTTAGGCCGTTTTCCACGAGTTGCGGATAGGTCGCCGCCATCGCGAATCCGCTCTCAAAGCCGAGAAAGTCGGGGGCGTGTAGCAGGTGCACATGCAGACCGTGGCTCTGCAGCCATTCTCCACAGTAGAGCAGCTGGCGAAGGCGTTTGATCTCAGGCGTCACGCTGATGCCGAGGGCTTTCTCCAGCGCCTGGCATGAACTCATCTGATAGGCCACTGGACAGATTCCACAGACACGGGCCGTGATGTCGGGCACCTCCCGCACTTCCCGACCCACCAGCAGTTTTTCAAAGAACCGTGGCGGCTCGTAGATGTTGAACTCCGCGATCTCGATCGCCTCGCCGGTCACCCGGACCCGCAAAGCCCCTTCCCCCTCCACGCGGGCAAGTGGTTTCACATTGAATCGACGAATCTCTGTCATCCTTGGCTCCTCTGGTTCGAGGCGTCGGTGCCCGCCTGCAGCCGATCGCTCTCATGCCGAAAGGCTTCCGCATAGCCGTTGATGCCTCGCACAAGCCGCGTGAGATGCTCACGAGACGCCCCCTGCTGCTCGTAGAAGCCTGTCAGGCTTACCAAGTTGAGCGCCTCCGACGGCCCATAGCAGCCAAAACACTCTCGATCATGAGCCGGGCAAAGCGCTCCGCACCCAGCCTGCGTGACCGGCCCGAGACACGGGATCCCACGTGCCACCGCCACGCACACCGTCCCCCGGCTCTTACATTCCACGCACACACTCTGTGAGGGCACCTTTGGTCGCCTTCCCAGCAGCAGCGAGGTGATCAACTCCAGCAGCTGACGGGCGTCGACCGGACAGCCACGCAGTTCAAAGTCGACTGGCACGTGGTCGGCGATTGGGGTGCTCGTGGCGAGGGCGTCGATCGTTGCTGGTGAGGCGTAGACAGCAGAGAGAAAGTCGTCGATCTGGCCCCAGTTGCGAAGCGCCTGAATACCCCCTGCCGTGGCACATGCTCCGATCGTGACCAAATAGCGACAGTCCCGCCGGACCGCTTGAATCCGTTCGACATCCTCTGCCGTGGAGATCGAGCCCTCCACGAGCCCCACATCGTAGGGGCCGGGATCGACCCGACTGGAGGCCTCAAGGAAATGGGCGATCTCCACGCGGTCGGCCAGTTGCAGCAACTGCCCACAGGCGTCGAGCAGCTGCAACTGACAGCCGTCGCAGGAGGCGAACTTGTAGACAGCGAGCCGCGGTTTTCGCGGAGACGAAGTGTGGTCTGCCATCACACGCCCTCCTTAGAGGTGTGGTACGCGGAGGAAGGGCTCGATCGCCGCATACGGAAACACCGGGCCATCTTGGCACACAAACACCGGTCCAAACTGACACAGACCGCAGTGCCGCACCGCGCAGGCCATGTTGCGTTCCAGTGAAAGAAAAACCTCGTCTGCAACAACGCCCCGTCGCATGGCCACGTGGGCCACCGCCGTCATCATCGGATCGGGTCCGCAGCACAGCAGCGTCGTGTTCGAAGAGAGCGTGGTCAGTTCGTTCAGCAGGTCGGTCACGAGACCCACCCGGCCATCCCAGGCCGCAGAGGTGGTGTCACGCTGGTCTTCCATCCCGTCCACGATGCATCGTACGACGAGGCCCGCCTCCTTCCACGCCTGATACTCTGACGTGTAGAGCAGGCTTGCCGGCTCCTTGGCTCCGTGCAGGACGGTCACCGAGGCGTAGCGGGCACGCTGCCGAGCGAGTTGCCGAATCGCCGCTCGCTGCGAGGCCAAGCCAAGGCCACCCGCCACCAGCACCAGGTCTCGGCCGCCGCGGCTGGCGATGGGCCAGGGTCGTCCAAAGGGGCCACGAAGCATCAGCGTGTCGCCCACCTGAAGGCGAGCCAACGCATCGGTGACATTGCCCACCGAGCGGACCGTGTGCGCGAGCTGTGCAGGCTCAGCAGGATCAGAACTGATCGAGATGGCAGCCTCCCCGATACCGGGAAGGTGGAGCATGTTGAACTGCCCTGGGGCGAAGCGGTAATTCAACGCAACGGTCTCATCAAGAAACCGCAGGTCGTACGTGCGAACGCCTGGGACCTCATCCACCACACCTGCTATCCGCACGGTATGGGCCCGCCACGGATCGCCCACAGGAGCCGTCGGCACCGGGCTTCGCTCGCCCTCTGCTGACGTTCCAATCGTGGCCGCACAGCCGTGTTGCGGCAGCGTCATTCCGAGGCCTCCACTGGCGGCTGCGTGTCGCGAATCGCCGCTACCTCCTCGGTGAGATCGATGCCAACTGGGCACCACGTGATGCAACGTCCACACCCCGTACACCCGCTCGTGCCAAACTGATCGATCCAACTGGCAAGCTTGTGGGTCAGCCACTGCCGATACCGCGAGGCCGTGGAACTGCGCACGCTCTGCCCATGCATGCGGGCATGGTCGAGCGTGAAGCAACTCGCCCAGTGCCGCTCTCGATCGACCTGGTCACCAGCAAGATCGGCCACTTCCGTCACACTTGCACAGAAACAGGTCGGGCACACGAGCGTGCAGTTGGTGCAGGAGAGGCAGCGGCTGGCGACGTCGTCCCACTGAGGGTGCTCGAGGTTGTTCAGCAGCAGGTCGTGGATGCCGTCGGTGTCGAGACTGCGTGGCCGTGGCTGCCCAGGAACCGCTTGGCGATCGTGCATCGCCTGTTCGAGGGCTCGTGATTGCTGCTGTGCCTGCTCCACCTCCTCGGGCGTACACCGCGTGAGCGACCAGTCGCGGGCTGCCTTTGCAAGCACGCCCGCACCACGCTGCGAGCCGATCTCACAAGCAAACCGACCTGCAAACTCTGTCAGTGCAAGATCACTTCCCGCGGGCACTGTCGGCCCGCATCCGGTGGAGTGACAAAAACAGGTCGCCGCAGCCCGACGGCAGTTCACTGCGATCAGAAACAACGCCTCACGACGACGGCGGTAACTCGGATCAACCGCCTCACCACCCATGAACACGCGGTCTTGGATCGCGAGCCCAGCCAGATCGCAGGCCCGCACGCCGATCACCGCCAGCGGCTGTTCTTCAGGGAGGTCGTCGATTTGTCGCCAGGTACCATCCTCGCGGAGGAAGCGACTGATGGTTTCCCGGGCGGGAAAGAGGAAATTCTTGAGCGAATGCGGACCCACCACATGGTCGAAGACCCCGGCTTCTGCGTTCTGCGTCAGCCGATACCGCCCGGCATCCTGCTCATCCAGCCAGCCGAGCGGAAGATCTGAGGCGCGCTCGAGGTCACGGTAGACCACAGCGCCATCAGCCACCTGAGGCCCCACCACCCGCAGGCCCTCGTCGCGAAGCGCCTCAAGCACGGCCTGCAGCCGCACCAACGGCAACCACACCCAGTCTCCAACCAAGAGCGGGATAGAGGCGGTCGCTGGCGGCTCCTGACGGGATGCAGCGTTGTCGGAAAGCATGAACCGCCTCGCATTCGCTCTTCTCCCGCGGATGACCGCAGGCTCACTACCAACGGTCATCCTACGGGAGTTGTGCGTCAGCGTCGATCAAGCGGGCTTAGGCGTCATCGAGCAGGTCTACAGAGGCGAAGGCCTTGCCTTCAAGCATCTCCAGGCTGGCACCACCACCAGTGGACACATGGCTGACCTTTTCGGAATACCCCAACTGCTCAACAGCAGCAGCCGAATCGCCACCACCGATGATTGTCACCGCACCCGCAGCCGTGGCTTCGGCGACGGCATCGGCTACAGCTTTCGTGCCCATGTCGAAGGGGGGCATCTCAAACACACCCATGGGTCCATTCCAGACAACGGTCTTGGCCGAACGGATGATCTCGGCATAGCGGGCAGCGGTGGCCGGTCCAATGTCGAGCCCCTCGAAGCCGTCAGGAATCTCGCCTGCCTGCACCACCTGCTTGGCGGCGTCGCTGGAGAAGTCATCGGCACAGTGGGTATCGAGGGGCAGCACGAGTTTGTCGCCACCTTTGGCGAGCAGTTCCTTTGCCAGATCGACCTTATCGGCCTCCACGAGCGACTTCCCTGTCTTGCCGCCGCGAGCCAGTGAAAACGTGTAGGCCATTGCACCACCAATCAGCACGTGGTCGCAAATCGACAGCAGGTTGTTGATCACCTGGATTTTGTCGGAGACCTTCTTGCCGCCAATGATCGCCACGAACGGCCGCTGTGGGTTGGCGATGGCGTCGGCGAGGTAGCGAACTTCCTTCTCCACCAGGAAGCCTACGACAGCAGGCTTGCCAGCCTCCTTCATCGCCTTGGGCACGCCATACATGCTCGCTTCCGTACGATGACAGGTGCCGAAGGCATCGTTGACATACACATCCGCCAGCCCCGCCACACCAGCGATGTAGTCGGCATCGTCACCCTTCTTCTCTCCCTTGTTGAATCGCACGTTCTCAAGCAACAGCACGCCTCCTTCAGCGAGAACCGCTGCCTTTGCCTGTGAGTCGCTCCCCCCAGTGTCGCTGGCGAGTGTCACGGGACGGCCCAAGAGTTCGGCGAGTTTCTCGGCCACGGGCGCGAGGCTAAACGCTTCCTCAAACCCCTTGCCACCGGGACGTCCCAGGTGCGACATCAGCACCACCTTGCCCCCCCCGGCAAGGATCTTCGTGATCGTTGGCAGCGCCATCCGAATCCGGCGGTCATCCGTGATGGCTCCCTTGTCATCCTGGGGCACGTTGAAGTCAACGCGAACAAGCACGGTCTTCCCGGAAACATCGATGTCGGCAACGGTCTTCTTAGCCATGGGGCTCCTCTCGGGGTCTGCGATGAGAATCTACGGAATACGAAGAAATGACTTGGGGATGCGGCGGCTTCGTGCATGAGGCCGCTGGTTGATCACACGTCGAGGTTTTTCACATCGAGGGCATGCCGCTCGATGAACTCTCGTCGTGGCTCTACTTTTTCTCCCATCAACACTCGGAACAGATCATCCGCCGCCGCGGCATCCGTCATGGTGACCTGACAGAGCGTGCGGTTTGCTGGGTCAAGCGTTGTTTCACGAAGTTCCTCGGCGTTCATTTCACCAAGACCCTTAAAGCGGGTGATCGACAGACCTTTTTCACCGGCTCGTCGCACGGCGGAAAGCAGGCTGCGGAGATCCTCCAAGCCGATCTCATTCTCGCCACGCTTGAGCACATACCGTGGCTCCTCCGTGCCGGTCCGCTCTTGGGGAATGAGCGACTCGATGTCGAAGCCGAGTGTCTGCAGATCCGCAAGACCTGAGTTGACGCTGCGAACTTCGTGCAGTTCGATCACCACGAGTTCGGGAGCTTCCGGCTCGTCGGTGATGACCTGCGTCGCCGCATCCACCACCTGCGACTCGCTGCGACCAACGGCAAGCTCGCCCCCGGAGGCCTGTTCCTGTTCGGCTAAGAATGCGTCGAGGTCGCTCCGGGATGCGAGCCACCTCTCTTCCGAACCGTAGAACACGTGATAGATCGGGAGTTTGCCCGTGACTGGATCGCGACGGTTGGCATGATCCCGCAGGCTGATACCCCGCCGTTCAAGCGCCAGCAACGCATCTTCCAAACCAGCCAGCGTGCGGCACAGCGACTTCATCTGATCTCCCGAAACCTCTCGCCCATCGCCCGGAAGAAACACACCATCACCCAGCCCCTGTTCGAGCAGCTGGTTCTTCATCTCTTCTTCGGTTTGAACGTAGTAGGTCTCTTTGCGACTGCGGACGCGAAACAGCGGTGGCTGCGCGACATACACATGCCCCTCAGCGACGAGCCGGTACATCTGCCTGTAGAAGAACGTCAGGAGCAAGGTGCGGATGTGCGAACCGTCGACGTCGGCGTCGGTCATGATGACGATCTTGTCGTAACGTCGCTTCGAGAGGTCCGCCTCCTGCCCGATGCCCGCGCCGATCGCTGAAATCACGCTCCGCACTTCCTCGTTGGCGAGCACCTTGTCTTCACGGCTCTTGTAGGCATTGATGATCTTGCCTCGCAGCGGCAGGATCGCCTGATACTCGCGCAGCCGACCACCTTCCGCACTTCCACCGGCCGAGTCACCCTCCACCAGGTAGAGTTCGCAACGTTCCATGTCGCGGCTTGTGCAGTCACGAAGTTTGCCTGGGAGACCTCCGCCAGAAAGAGCTCCTTTCCGCTCGCGCAACAGCTGCTTGGCTTTCTTGGCTGCCTCACGCGCTTCCGCAGCGAGCACGCCCTTTTGGATGATCGCCTTGGCACTCTTTGGATTCTCTTCGAGATACTTCGAAAGGAAATCGCCCACAGCAGAGTTGATGATCCCTTCCACCTCGCCGTTGCCAAGCTTCGTCTTGGTCTGCCCTTCGAACTGCGGATGCGGCACGCGCACGCTGATCACGGTCGTGAGACCCTCACGGATGTCGTCGCCGGTGGGGATGAGATCCTTGTAGAGCCCCGCCTTCTTGCCGTAGGCGTTCAGCGAACGCGTCAGGGCAGAGCGGAAACCCGAAACGTGGGTGCCACCTTCTGTGGTGGAGATGTTGTTGACGTAACTGTGGAGGTTCTCGGTGAACTCACCGGTGTACTGCAGGGCGATATCCCACGAGACACCATCCCCTTCTCCCTTGATCGAAATCACGTCGGCATGCAGGGCGTCGCTCGATCGGTTGAGCCACTCCACAAACTCTTCCACACCCCGTTCGTAGTGGTAGTCCTCGCGCTGTCCACTCGCTGTATCGGTGAACCCGATCCGCACGCCCGAGTTCAAAAATGCGAGTTCCTGCAGACGCTTGGCGAGCACGTCCCAGGAAAACTTCGTCATGGGGAAGATCTGGGAATCCGGCTTGAAGGTGGTCTTCGTTCCCGTTCGCGTCGTGGCTCCAATCTTTCGCACCGGGCCTGTCGGCTCCCCTCGCGCATATTCCTGTTGCCAGACGTGCCCCTCGCGAGAGACTTCCACCTCACACCATTCGGAGAGGAAGTTGACCACCGTCACACCCACGCCGTGCAGACCGCCGGAGGTTTGGTAGGCACCCTTCTGGAACTTCCCACCGAACTTGAGGACGGTCATCACGCCTTCGAGCGTGGAAATATCCCGATCCATCTCCTCAGAAAGTTGGGCATGCCGATCGACAGGTATACCGCGACCATCATCCTCGACCGTCACACTCCCATCACCGTTGACCGTCACGGAAACATGCTTGGCGTAGTTGGCCATGCACTCGTCGATCGAGTTGTCGACGACTTCGTAGACAAGGTGATGCAAACCTCGTGAGGTGTTGTCACCGATGTACATGCCGAATCGCTCGCGAACATGCTCCCTGTCCGAGAGATGCTGCAGGTCTGTGGAGCTGTAGCCAGCCTGGTCACCGTTGGGCTGTGTTGTGTCATCCGCCATGCGGGCATCCTCTCTCTGTCGGTATCACGCTGTGCAATGCTGTCGGTTCAATCAAAACTGTCTGTGGAGTGGGCTTAGGAAAGAGTGCCGACCCGACAACGGATATCGGCAATCCCTTCACTAGGCACGATCTGCTGGAGCCGGCGGATCAGGTCGCGCTTGTGAAAGCCCAGCTCTTGCACAAGCACTGAATGTGTGACCACAACCTCCAAGACTCCTCGCCGAACAAGCCCCGCACGACTGCCGCTGCGGAGCGTTTCCGGCACCACCTCATTCCATGCCGACTCCAACTGCGAAGTCGCCTGTTCGCGGTCGTAGCCAAAGCGAGCCATCAGCCCGGAAACGACGTTTCCAATCGCTCGCGGCCCGCCGGCACCGGTTGGCTTGTCGGCTCCATCGCTGGCTCGACGCTGTCCGCCACGGTGACGATTGGGGCCACCCATGCTAGCCATCGACTGCCAACGGCATGATGACGTATCCGTAGCCGTCGTCCGTGCGACACACCGCGGCACTCTGGGAGTCGGCCAACTCCACCAGGATGGTGGTAGCCGGGTCAAGCACCCTGAGGAAGTCGCTGACAAACCTGGGATCGAGCTTGATGCGAACGGTGGCCCCTTCGTGGTCGATCGGGAGTTCGATGCGGCTCTCGCCACTCTCAGCCGAACGACCGGAGAGAACGAGTTGCCCGGGCTCAAAGGAGAAGTCCACTCCCTTCGACTGATCGCTGGTCACAATCGCCGCCTGACGCACACTCGCCAGCAACGGCCCCACCACAAGACTCACGCGCGTTGCCTCGGGGCGCTCCGGAAACACATCGCGCCACCTGGGAAAGCGGCCATCCACAAGGCGTGCCGAAACCGTGGTCGATCCTGTACGAATCAAGATTTCAGAGGAATGCACAGCAATGTGAACCGGCGTATCACCACCGGCAAGGCACCGCTCAACGAGTTGCATCGCTCGCGAAGGCACGATGGGCTGAGCGTCAGCAGGACTTCCGCCCACTGTGGTGAGAGGCCCCTCCATTTTCGCCAGCCGCCTGCCGTCGGTGCCCACACCGATCACGCCGCTGGCGGTGAGTTCGATCAACACGCCCCCCAAGGCATAGCGACTCGACTCGTTGTCGGTGGCGAAGACAGTCCGCTTCACGAGTTCGCGGACCA
This sequence comes from Pirellulales bacterium, assembly GCA_049433245.1. Taxonomy (GTDB): domain Bacteria; phylum Planctomycetota; class Planctomycetia; order Pirellulales; family UBA1268; genus M30B53. Next base: position 228 of record JBMTLP010000093.1, on the reverse strand, counting down.
ACTGCGGCGTGAGTTCAAAACACGCCTCGTCTGGGAAAGACGCCACCGAAGGAAACTCCAGCGGATCCTCACCAGGGAGGCGGAACTGGCTCCGCGGCGCCTTGACCAGAGCAGCCGTGCCATCAGACGAGATTTCAAAGACCGTGCCGGCAGTTGCCTCGCGAACAATCGCTGAGAGGCGAGATGCGGGGAGGAGCACCGTCCCGGGCGCGGCCACTTCAACCCCTG
>JBMTLP010000092.1:0-9661 GCA_049433245.1 Pirellulales bacterium | reverse complement strand
CGAGACATCCCTCGTGCTTCACATCGATGGGGCATTGGTCGAGTTTGAACATGCCGGTGACGGGCGGACCGTTCCGTTTGCGATTGACGCCTTCTCGCAGCCGGGTGTCTGGACGCCCCGCCCTTGGTCAACAACCCATCCGGATACGGGCTGTGGCGACCCGCGACAAGCGACTCCGCAGAAAGGGAGAGCCTTTTTTGAGGCGGCCGTTTCGGCGGTGGCCCGCATGCTCGTGGCCTTCTCGCACGCCGAAAAGGGCCAATCTCCCTACATCTAACTGCCCGAACGACATCCGCTCCCGCGATACCGGTTGCGTAAACTCTGCGGCCTGTTCTGGTTTGCGCTGAAACTCTGTCCGTACCGAGCCGATCCAAAAAAACAGTTGTTCATCGGGTAACGGTTCTTTCAAAGACAACGGCTAGGTGGGGGATTCGATGCGTATTCGCCTTTCAAAAAGAATGTTGACCTGCATCGCGATGCTTGGCGTGTCGAGTGCAATCGCCTCTCCGTCGCGAGCCGACTGGTTCGACGCGTATCAAGCCGACAGCGTCGCAGCGAGCATGGCTGTCGCTGCACCACTGTCGATCGAACCGAGCATTGCTGCGGCTCTCGATGAAAATCTCGACCAACTCGAAACCACCGCGTCCGCCGATATCACTGCAGACGAGGCAGCAAATGCCACGTCGCCGGTGGCGCTCACAAGCTTTCTCGACAGCGTGGCCTCCACGTTCAATGCGTCGAGCTGCAACACCGTCAACTGCGGGTCGAGCGGTCGTCGCATGGGAAGCTTGCTGCCCCCTTGGCAGCCTTACATCAGTGGCATCAGCGGTGTGACCTTTGCCACGCTCAACGACGACAGCCCCAACTCGCCAGCGATTCTCAACGAATCGGTGTTCACGATCGGTGGTGCCATCGGCATGGCATTCGACCGCAAGAACGGTGCAGTGCGACTCGAGGTCGAGGGACGTGGTCGTGACCAGATGACGGTCACAGACGCCGATCCTCAGTTGGGTTCGCTCACGCTGCGTGCCACCGACGTCTGGTCTGCCACGGTCAATATGTGGCGTGACTATGAGGTCTTTGATTCCTTTGGCGTCTACTTCGGCGGCGGCATCGGTACCGGCGGCTACCGCTCCACGATTTCCGGCACCGATCTGGCCTCCCTCTACACCGGCAACGATCCGGTCGCCAACTTCGCCTGGCAGGCAGGCGGCGGTGTGAACTACCAACTGAACTCCCGCGTGACGTTCGACGTCGGGTATCGCTTCTTTGCGATCGACGAAACGCCTGCGGTTGGTTTCTTTGACGACAACCCCTTCACCTACAACGAGCGGTACACCGCCAGCGAACTGCTGCTGACGGTACGGGTCTACGAGCCTTTCCGTCGCTGGAGGTAGGACCGCCAGCCGCTCGTGGCGCAGCCTGTTTTGGATGCCCACGTCGAGAGACTATCCTGCGACTCGGAGAGCTGTATCCCGCAGCTCCCCGAGTTCTTTTTTTGGCCCCACCCAAGCAGGAGATGTTTTTCATGCTGCGAGCCCTTGTCCGAACCACCGCCCTTGCTGTCCTTGTTGCAGCAGTTGCTGCCCCATCGGTTGCCCTCGCGCACTGCCAAGTGCCCTGCGGAATCTACGGCGACCAACTGCGTTTTGAGCAGTTGCTGGAAGACGTCAAGACGATCGCCAAAGCGCAGACCCAGCTCAATGAGCTGCTCGCCGAAGGCCAACCAACAGCGCAGTCTGTCAACCAGATGGCTCGCTGGGTGATGACCAAAGAAGAGCACGCCGGCCATGTGCAAGACACGATGCAGGCCTACTTCCTCGCACAGCGGATCAAGGCCGATTCGCCACGGTATGTCGAGCAACTCAAGGCCGCACACACCGTGATCACCTCTGCCATGAAGTGCAAGCAGTCGGCCGATGCAGCCACCGCTAAGGCACTCGAAGAAGCCGTGTTCAACCTCTACCGCGCCTACGAAGGCAAGGAGCCTGAGTTCGAATCCGACAACTAGTCGCCTGAGGCGTCAAACGAAGCGTGCGGGCCACCCGGACTCGACGGGAGTTCGGGTGGCCCCGCCGTGCCCAACCGACGCGTAGAGCAGTGACACGCCAAAGATGGCAGCGGTCAGCAGAAGCATCACCGGTTCGCTCATGACCGGTCCGCTGATGGAGCCGCCCCTCGCCCCGGCGGTGCGAACTCAGTCGCCATCGATGCCACACGACCGCAACAGTTCAAACGGCACGACGGTCAGCGTTTTCTCGTTGGTTGCCTTGAGCACCACCGGTGGAGCGACCCCTGCTCGGTAGGCCTCCAACCACCGCCCCGCACAGAGACACCACCGATCCCCCTCAACGAGCCCCGGAAAGTCCCATTCGGGATGCGGCGTGACGAGGTCGTTACCCACCGCGACGGTGAACTCAAGGAACTCAGCCGTCATCACCGCACACACGGTATGCACGCCAACGTCGTCGCCACAGGTACGGCAATAGCCGTCGCGAAAGAAACCGGTCAGGGGTGCCTGCGAACAGACCTCAAGCGGTCCACCGAGCACGTTGCGTGCGCGGCCCTGCTCGTCACGAGGCGTCGCCATGTCTCCGAAGCTGATCATCGAGGCTTGTTATACCACGCCCCGAACGCTCTGAGGTCGCCAGCCCGGAACGGATCACACCTGGCTTGGTCGACGGACAGCCAGGTTCGTGACCCGCGAAACCACCCGTTCCCCAGCCCACGCCGCGGTCTTTGAGATCAACGACCCCCCGGCCCACACCGCCGCACCCGTCGCCGCACCCACCACCGCGCCCACCGGCCCGGTGATCGCCCCAGCGGCCGCAAACGTGGCCGTGCTGGTGGCGAGGCCTGCGGCATCCCCGGCACGCCTGCTGACTTGGTGATTGTGGCCGGCGCGATGTGCCTACCATTCCACGGCCATGGCCACACCTTCGGCGACCAATACCGCCGGCATGAACGCTTTGAGTCCAATGCGGGCCGTGGTGCCGGCAGCAGTGCGGACCGTCACATGGCGGACACCGCGCTGCACCGTCCTCGATGTGATTGCGGCGGAGGCTCGTCCTGCCAGCCGACCGATCCTGGAGGCGATGATGTCGATCTGCCGGCTCTCGCATCGACCCGTAGCGCACCAGGTGGTGAAGTGCTCGCAGTTGTCGGTTACGGGCGAGTAGCCGTCGCGACCCACAAGCTGCTCAGCTCGCACGGCAACGTCCTCGGCGGAAAAGAGGGCAGCCGGTTCTTCCACCACCCGAATCGCTGCTCCCCTGGCAAACTCCGCCAAACTCGTGCGGACCACACTCCCGCCAGACCAGATCCGATCAAAGCTGTGCGGGCGGGCGTGCGCGACCGTACCATCGCCCAAGTCGATACCGTAGTGCACATACGCTGGACCGCGTCCGCCCAGACGCCGATCTGCCGCGAGCCGATCACCGCGAGCCATGCGAGGTCTCCGAGGGTGCTGCCTCATTGCTGCCGCGCGGTGGGGCCCACCGTCTTGTGCGGCATGTGTTGAATCCGAAGACCTGAAGTCTATCTTCGTTGATACGGCTCTCACGAGGAATCGTTCACGATTCGCAGGGGCTCCGAGGGCTGGCCGCCTCGGCACAACCGTCACAACTGCCCTGACCGCGGTTTGTTGAAGCAATCTTTCGCGTGGGGGATACTCGGGGGCATGAAAACTTCCATGACCACTCGCTTGCGTTACAGGCTGCGACCAGGCAGCCGCGTTTTTTCCTGGCTGATGCTGCTGAGCCTGTGCATGCAACTGCCACAGTTGAGCGGAGTTGCACACGGAGACGAGGCACGAACGGACACGCCTCACCTGCCGAATGTGGTGCTGATCGTGGCCGATGATCTCGGTTACCGCGAGCTCGGCTGTTTTGGACAGGAGAAAATCCGCACCCCGAGGCTCGATGCCTTGGCGTCCGAGGGCATGCGACTCACTCGCCACTACGCTGGCAATGCGGTCTGCGCCCCATCTCGCTGCGTGCTGATGACCGGAAAGCATCCCGGCCATGCCGTCGTCCGCGACAACATTTCTACCCCGCCTGAAGGGCAGTACGCGATCCCCGATCACGAAGTGACGCTGGCCGAACTGCTCCACGACGCGGGGTATGCCACCGGAGCGTTTGGGAAGTGGGGGCTCGGGGGTCCAGGCTCCTCAGGCGACCCGCTGAAGCAGGGATTTGACCGTTTCTTTGGCTACAACTGCCAGGCGCATGCACACAGTTACTACCCGGATTATCTCTGGGATAACGATCGCCGCATCCAACTCGAGAATGATCCGCCGGTTCCAGGCCACGCCGGCCTCGCCGAGGGTGCGGACCCCGCCGACCCACGCAGCTACGACGCCTTCAAGGGCTGCGACTACGCCCCGGAACGCATCCACCAAGCCGCGCTCGCGTTTTTGAGGGAGCAGAAAGACCAACCCTTCTTCCTCTTCTACCCGTCAATCATTCCGCACGTCGCTCTGCACATCCCCGACGAAGAGCTCCAGCCATACCTGGAACTCGGCTGGACCGATCCTCCCTTCACGCGAGAAAAAGGGGGCTACACACCGCACTTCACCCCGCGTGCGGCCTACGCGGCGATGATCTCCAGGCTCGACCGCGAGGTGGGGGCAATCCTCGACGAACTCGACGCGCTTGGCATCGCGGACAACACCCTGGTCGTGTTCACATCCGACAACGGCGCCACCCATCTCAACGACGAAGTGGATGTCGACTTCTTTGCCAGCGTTGGCGAACTCCGTGGCCTCAAAGGCTCGCTCTACGAGGGTGGGATTCGAGTGCCGACAATCGTCCGCTGGCCAGGGCACGTGGCTCCGGGAAGCGAGAGCCACTTCGTCAGTGGCTTTGAAGACTGGCTGCCTACGATCCTTGAAGCCGCAGGCCGCCACGGCTCGCTTCCCAGCGAGGGCGACGGCATCAGCCTGATCACCGAAATCACCCGCCCTGTATCCCCAAACACCCCAGACCTTCCAGCACCCCAGCGAGACGTCCTGTACCGAGAGTTCACAGGGTACGGAGGGCAGCAGTGCGTGTTTTCCGGTCGCTGGAAGGCGATCCGCCAGCAACTGCGACAGGGGCCGGCAGCCACCGAACTCTATGATCTGGAGTCGGACCCCACGGAATCGAACAACGTTGCCGCGGAGCATCCACGAGTCGTCTCCGAACTCGAGGCCCTCATGGCTCGCGAACACAGGCCATCGGCAGCGTTTCCGCTGGTCGGGCTGGGCGACTCCAGCGGCAAGTAAAATGCAGGCAGGTCACCCCTGCTGAAGCCGCGGATTGCGCCGGTTGCGCCTGCTGGCAGGAACATGCCTCCTACGGGGAATCGGCAGCATGATCGGCGGCTGATCCCGCCGATAGAGGAAGTGTGTACACACTTCCTTCACCATCACCGTCGCGATCTAGCGTCCACTCATCAGTCTCACGGCTGCTGCTGTGGGTGCTGCTCCTGCTCTGCCCAGCAACAGCAGTGGCCCAGCCTATGGCCAAGCCGTGGGACGCGGTGCTCATCGCGAGTTTCAACATTCAGGTGTTTGGTGAATCGAAGATGAGCAAGCCGCATGTCGTCGACGTGCTCGCCCAGGTGGTTCGGCAGTTTGACGTCGTTGCGATTCAGGAGGTGCGTTCGAAGAACGATCAGATCGTGCCTTCGTTTGTGCAGTACGTGAATGCGACCGGAGGCCGCTACCACTACATCGTGGGCCCCCGCGAAGGCCGCACCAACAGCAAAGAGCAGTACACCTTCATCTACGACACCAATCGCATTGAGGTGGACCTTGCCTCACCGGGCGTGTTTCCCGACCCCAACGACAGGCTGCATCGGCCGCCACTGTGCGTTCGCTTCCGTACCCGGATCATCCCGGAACACATGGCCTTTACCTTCTGGCTGGTCGACACCCACACCGACCCCGATGAGGTCCCACAGGAGCTGGCCGCCCTGGGTGATGTGTTCCGTGCGATGCAGACCCTTCGTCCAGATGAAGACGATGTGATCATGCTGGGCGACCTCAACGCAGGCCCGCCGGAGTTCCACCCGCTCGCTCCCATCCCTGGCCTCGCCTGGGCTGTCGATGGCGTGACCACCAACACCCGCCGCACAAAGACCTACGACAATCTTGTGTTTTCGGAACCGGCGACCTCTGAGTACCTCGGTCATTGGGGGGTCTTCGACTTGCAGCAGCACTTTGGTCTTTCTGAAGAGGCGGCCCTCGAAGTGTCTGACCACAACCCGGTCTGGGCCGCGTTCTATCCTGCCGAAACACCTCCTGGTTCCCAGCCCCTAGCCCTCCAGCCCACCACCATGAAGCGGTAGCCCAGACTGCGTTGTGCCATGCGAATTCTTCTGCACTACATCACCCGCCGCTTGCTCGTGAGTGCTCTGTGCAGCGGCACCCAAACGGCGCTCGTGGCTCCGGGAAATGCTGACCTGTTTTTGCGGCATCGACCGGCTCATCAGCCGCACCAGGTTGTGATCGCGCCACGAGACGTCGATGTCTTAGCAATCCACAACAGCCCAGAACGCGAGGAGCACAGGCTTCACCTCGCGGTTGCGGCTACTGAGCGCGATTCCGCTGCCGAAAGTATTTGAGCCCCGGTACGAAGAAGCAGGCCGCACTCACCGCTCCGAACAGGATGTGCTGCACGTCGCTCACCACACACATCGCCAGTGCGGTGAGGAAGAGCACACCGGCCTGCACGTAGAAGGCTCCCGAGAGAATTCCCGCTTTCACAAAAAACGCCAGCCCCGCCAACAGCGCGAGCACTGGCGAGAGCGTCAGCACGTTCATCTCGAGCAGATCCTCCACCCAAAACAGCATCACACTGGTGATCATCGCGCCCCCCCAGACGTGGGCGATTTGCCGCTCCACCGCCGTGACCGGGCCCGCCCGGTTGCGAATAGCCCAGAAGATCGGAGCCCACAGCGCCAGGCCGCCTGCCCACAACACCAGGTAAGGCCAACGAGTCTCGACATCCTGCCATGCCAGCACGTCAGTGATGACGCACAGGACGAACACGACCACCGAGTGCCACATCCACAGCAGGCCCCAGTTTTCCAAGACGACCGCATGGTGGGTTTCTCGAAAAAGTCTCGCGCAGATATCGGCAAACCCTCCGTGTCGGGCGGCCACGGGCTCACCCGCCAGGAAAGATCGCAGGTCCGCCGCGAGGGCCTTGGCAGACGCGTACCGCAGCTCCTGAGGCTTTTGCAAACTCTTCAGCGCGATCATCTCCAGATCGCGGTTCACAGATACGTTCACCAGTCGCGGCATCGGCGGGTCGGTCTCCAACACCGCCAGGAGCGTATCCATCGGGTTTGATGCTTGAAACGGGGGCCGTCCGGTGAGGGTTTGGTAGAGGATGGCCCCCAGGCTCCAGACATCACTGGTCGTGCCCACGTCACCACGACGAGCCGCCGCCTGCTCAGGTGCCATGTAGCAGGGCGTGCCCACGATCGCACCGGTATGGGTCACCGACGCATCAGCTTCGATGCGTTTGGCGAGACCGAAGTCGGAAACATGTGGCTTCCCCAGCCGATCGATGAGGATGTTCGACGGCTTCAGGTCACGGTGCAACACACCGTGGGCGTGAGCAACTTCCACCGCATCGGCAACCTCAGCGAGCAAGCGAGCCGACTCCTTCGCAGCCATGGGCCCATCCGCAAGACGCCGCGCAAGCGTGGTGCCTTCGATGTACTGCATGCTGTAGAAGGGATGCCCGTCCCACTCGCCCACCTCATAGACCGAGACAATGCCAGGGTGGTCCAGTTGAGCGGCGGCCTCGGCTTCGCTGTGGAACCTTTGAATGTCGACGGGCGTGGCGAGATCCCGCCGCAGCAGCATCTTGATCGCCACCGTTCGCCCAAGGCTCCGCTGCGTGGCCTTGTAGACCACACCCATACCTCCGCGACCGATTTCCTCGAGCAGTTCGTAGTCGCCCAAGGAGGCCGGCAACGACACAACGCCGGGCACGAAGCGGTCGGATCCAGGACTTCGCATGGTGACAGGCGGAAAGGCCGGCAATGTCACCTCAGCTCGCTGCCCTCCTGCTTCCTCGAGGGCGAATATGGCCGACTGTTCCGCGACCGCGTCGGTCAAGCAGACAGCTGCCCAGAGCTCGCGAATGTGAACGGAAAGATCGGGGTGCTGTTGCTCAAGTATCCGTACCGATTCGAAGCCATCGGTCCCCTGCCGCTCAGCAAGTTCTTCCAGCACCACAGCCAGCCGCTCCTCCTGTTCTTCGGTGAGCGGTGCATCGGCGTCGTTGGGCTGAATACCAGGTGCGGTCATGGATGTCTCAGGAACCGTTGCGTTGTTGCCTTTCCACTTTGAATGCCAGGAAATATGCCCCGCGGTGCATCGTAGACCGGTCACGCATTTCGCCGAGGACGCAGGGCGACGACGCCTAACAGGGCTCTCCCAATGGCTCCGCCTCCCGTTATTCAGCCCCTTCGAGCAGGCTGCGAAGACGTCGCATTGCTCGTAAGTACCTCATCCCGGCAGCCGGCTTTGAGAGGCCGAGGAGTTCGGCAGCTTCGGCGGTGGACAGGTGTTCGAAGTGCCGCAGCAGCACGATCTGCCGATCGACGTCGTCGAGCTGTTCGACCGCGGCTGCAAACCGCCGTTGGAGCTCTCCCCAAGTCGCCGCAGCTGCTGGCGTCAGTTCCCGATCCACCATTGCATCCGCCACAACTGGTGCAATCCCATCGTGTGGTCCGGCCTCATGGAGGGAAACCTCACGATCGACGCTCCGGCTGGCGGCCACCCGGTGCCGCCGGTGTGCGTCGATTAACCGGTCGCGGGCCATATGCCGTAGCCACAAGCGAAAGGGCATCGCCGGGTTCTCGAGATAGTCCACCAATCGGCGGTTCGCCTCGATCATCACGTCCTGCACGATATCGCTGGCGTCGACACGGCTTTGAACGACGCGATCCATACGAGCAGCAATCTGCCGACGGATCGTTTCGCGATGCCGTGCGAGCAGCCCATCCACCGCTGCCCTATCCCCCCGGCGAACGCGATCCAGCAGCAACAGCGTTACCTGGGGATCGTTGCTCACCTCTGCATCGGAGTCGCGTGAGGCAGCCAATGGCTGCTGGAGTCGATGGGCCACATCGTCCTGCTGGGTCAGGCCAGAAGACGGGACGTTGGCGGCGACAGAGAGTTCGCTCGAGCTCACGCAGCACCTTTGGGGGAACACGAACCATCTGCATGATACCACCGAACGCCCCTAAAAGCCGAGAAGTCGATCCGCACGACCTCAACGAAGCTCGCCAAGATCAACCTCGATCGACCGTCGCAGGTGTTTCAAGACCGGGTGTCCAGCCCAACGCTTACCGGAAAAAACTTGGGGCAACGGCTACGTTTTTTGACCACCCATCAGACGTGATCCATAATCGAAAGCGGTCAACGGAGCGACCGCGCTGATGCCGCCTTTGAGAAGCGGCAGCCCCGCGAATGGATCGCCCCTGTGACGCGTGACCCCCGAGTGCCGACGTCTGTGCAGCCGCGAAAGTGGCTCGCCGCCACACTCGCCCTTGTCACGTTTTGCCTGACCGGAACATCCGGTCTGTTGGCTGCGGATCTTGCCCCGGCCCTCCGCTGGGTTCCCGCGGGTCCGTCAGTTCCCACCACGCCGCACTCGGT
>JBMTLP010000091.1:0-9710 GCA_049433245.1 Pirellulales bacterium | reverse complement strand
CCAACGCCGCCATTCATTTCACCACAGACTTGGCGTTGGAACTGCCGTTCCAGATTTCGGTGTCGTTGATCAGCGCGAAACCGATTTGCTCGAATACGAACGCCGGGCAGGCCCATGAAATGCTGATTATGGCTGTCAGCGGCGCAGCAGTCGCGCTCTGACGAATAGTGAGCGAGCGCAACGGCCGGCCGCTTAAACCATCAACTCCGGGATCACACGGGCGTGCTCGACGCCGGTGAGCTTGAAGTCGAGGCCGAGGTGGCGATAGGTGAACCGCTCGTGGTCGAAGCCGAGCAGCTGCAGCACGGTCGCGTGGAAGTCGCGGATGTGGACCGGGTCTTTGACGATGTTGTAGGAGAAGTCGTCGGTCTCGCCGTAGATCTGGCCGGGCTTTGATCCGCCGCCACACATCCACATCGTGAAGCACCGCGGATGGTGGTCGCGGCCGTAGTTTTCCTTGGAGAGGCCACCCTGGGAATAGACCGTGCGGCCAAACTCTCCGCCCCAGATGATCAGCGTGTCATCGAGCATGCCGCGGTTTTTCAGATCCTGCACGAGGGCCCAGCAGGGCTGGTCGACGTCGCGGCACTGGTCGGGCAGGCGACCGGCGACGTTGCCGTGGGTGTCCCAGTTGTTGTGATACACCTGCACAAACCGCACGCCCCGCTCCACCATCCGGCGGGCCATCAGCATCGTGTTGGCAAAGCTGCCAGACTTCATCACCGCATCGCCGTAGAGGTCGAGCGTGGCCTGGCTCTCGCTGGCGATGTCGGTCAACTCCGGCACGCTCGCCTGCATGCGGAAGGCCATTTCATACTGCGCGATTCGGGTGCGGGTTTCGGGGTCACCGATCCGCTCGAAGGTGCGTTCGTTGAGTGCTTGCAAGCCATTGAGTGTGGTACGGCGAACATCGCGAGACACACCAGCGGGATCCTGCAGGTAGAGGATCGGGTCGCCGGAAGAGCGGAAACTCACGCCCGAGTATTCACCCGAGAGAAAACCGCTTGACCAGAGCCTGGCTCCGATCGCCTGCACCTGTTCGGTATTGGTGGGCCGGGCCACGAGCACAACGAACGTCGGCAGGTCGTCGTTGAGGCTACCGAGGCCGTAACTCAGCCAACTTCCCAAGCAGGGGCGACCGGTGATCTGGTTGCCGGTCTGCATGTAGGTGATCGCCGGCTCGTGGTTGATCGCTTCGGTGTGCATCGAGCGGATGAAGCACATCTCATCGACCATCTTGGCTGTGTTCGGCAGCAGTTCGCAGACCCACATCCCACTCTTGCCATGCTGCTTGAAGGCGTACTTCGAGGGGGCGATCGGGAAGCGAGCCTGCCCCGATGTCATGGTGGTCAGCCGCTGGCCCTGCCGAATGCTCTCCGGTAGGTCCTTGTCGTACCACTCGTTCATCACCGGTTTGTAGTCGTAGAGATCGAGCTGCGGCGGCCCGCCCACCATGTGCAGGTAGATCACCTGCTTGGCTTTAGGCATGAAGTGCGGGCCGAGGGCCCCAGCCACGCGGGCCACGCCGTCGGGGCCGGTCTCCAGGGTTGCGGCGCCGGCCTGGCTTCCGCTTAGCGAAGCCAGTGCAGCGCCCCCAAGCAGGTGACTGCCGCGTTCAAAAAACCTGCGGCGGGTGAGGTTGAGGCCAAGGGCATCGAGAGGCGAGTGGACTGGCGGTGCGTGGTGGATGGGATGCATAACTGCGCTCCGGTGAAGGGGGCGAGGGGGCTTCCGCCGTCGCTACTTGCAGAGAAACTCATCAAGGTTCATCAGCTCGTTGGCGAGCATCGCCCACGCTGCGAGCTCGGTCGGGTCGATCTCGCGGGGAGCAGAACTCCCGACCTCGATGAGCTGCCTGGCCTCGTCAGGGCGATCGGCATACCAAGCACGCAGTTCCTTGAGGGAACCCAGGGCGATCGCGGTTTCCGCCTCGTCAAACGGTCGCGAGAGTAAACGCTCGCTCAGGAGTCTCAGCCGGCGGTCGTCGGAGCCTTCCGCGGAGTCGCTCTTCGTAAGGATGTCCTCCGCGAGCACGCGGGCAGCCTCGACAAACTGCTCGTCGTTGAGTGTGACCAGCGCCTGCAGCGGCGTGTTGGTCCGCTCGCGACGCACCGTACAGACCTCCCGCGAAGGTGCGTTGAAGATCTCCATCGAGGCCGGCGGAGCCGACCGCTTCCAGAACCAGTACATGCTACGGCGGTAGAGATCGTCGCCGCTGCCGGGTTCGTAGCGACTCGTGTTGCCTCCCATCGAGACAGCTTCCCAGACCCCCGGAGGTTGGTACGGCTTCACACTCGGGCCACCGAGTTTGCGGACCAAGAGCCCGCTGGCAGCCAAGGCGGAGTCGCGGACCATTTCGGCGTCCATGCGAAACCGTGGGCCGCGAGAGAGCAGGCGGTTCGCTGCATCCGCTGTCAGTTTTTCAGGCGTGTTGGTGGCGGCTTGGCGGTAGGTGGCGCTGGTCACCATCAGGCGGAACAGATGCTTGATGTCCCAACCGCTCTCGCGGAACTCGACGGCAAGCCAGTCGAGCAGGTCTGGATGGCTTGGCAACTCCCCAGTGATTCCAAAGTCGCCGGGTGTGGCCACGAGCCCCGTGCCGAAGACCTCCTGCCAAAATCGATTCACGGTCACCCGAGCCGTCAGTGGATGCTCCGGGAGCATCAGCCAGGTGGCCAGCCCGAGACGGTTCTTCGGGAGGTCTTCGGGTAGCGGCGGCAGCATGGCAGGCGTGGCCGCCTCGACCGGATCGAGACGCTTGTCATACTCGCCGCGGTCGAGGTCGTACGCCATCGGCACGCCTTCTTTTTCGTTCATCACGTGGGCCACCGTGCCACGGTCAAGAATCGCCCGCTGCTCCTGCTCAAGCGCGGTCTGTGTGGTGACGGCAGCCTGGTAGACCTTGTCGAAACTACCGAGCCACCACTCGTAGAGGTCAGCGGCAGCAGCCAGCCGCTCTTCGGGCGGCAGGGTCACGATCTTCTCCAAGCGATCCTTTCTTGCGAGCCCATCGATCTCAGCATCAGAGAGCTCGCGGTCCCAAATCGAGAGTCCCGTGAGTCCCAAGGCATGGGCCTCGCCGCCGCCGGTGCGGCTGCCGATCGTCAGGGGCACGTCCGAACGGGTGGTGTTCTTCTTGAACGTGTTGGTTTCGACATTCATCTTCTGGCGTGAGCCATCGTAGAAGACCTGTATGCCGCCAGCGGTGCCGGACCCGTCGTAGCGGAGGGTGACGAGCGTCCAACGATCGGCTGGCAGTTGGTCGGCCGCCACAGCCTTCAGGGCATCGTCGGGCCAAGCGTGAATCAGGTGCATGGCCACTCGCCGCTGCTGGATCCAAAGATCCCATCCGCGGTACATCGCGTCGGGTGTGTCCATCCGGGCGAGCACCGCGTAGGCAGTGTCGTTGGCCGGGGGCTTGAGCCAGCAGCTGATGGTGAAAGCCTGGTCAAACTCGAAGTCGCCTACCGACGGAAACGCGGCGGCCTGACCGTCGAGGAGCGTTCCCTTGCCGCGAGGCCCGTCTTGCCAGGAGACGGTTGGGGCGAGCGTCAGATCCTGCTGCGTGCCTGCGATTCGCGCGAGAGCCGGCTGGTCTTCTCCCTCGGCGAGCGGCAGGTCGAATTGTGGGATGTCTTGTGGCAGGCCGGCGAGCACGCTGTCGAGCGTGGCTTCCTTCAGCCAGGCTTCGAAAGTCGGTTTTGCTTCGTCTTTTCTTGTCACCACAGCGGCGGAGGCTGCGGGCAGTTCTTGCTTGAGAGCGAGGAACCGGGGAAGGTCGTCTGCGAGAGGCACCGGGAGGATGGGCGGCGTGTCTTTCACGTTGCCGTCCATTGCGTTTTGGGTGGTGTTATTGAAGAACGCAGAGAGCTCGTAGAACTCCTTCTTGGAAAGCGGATCAAATTTGTGGTCGTGACAGACCGCGCAACCGGTCGTCAGCCCCATCCATACCGCACTCGTCGTCTCGGTGCGGTCGCGGGCATAGAGCACGTAGTACTCTTCGGGAATCGTGCCGCCTTCGTTGGTTGTCACGTTACAGCGGTTGAAGCCGCTGGCGATTTTGTCTTCGAGGATGTTGGCGGGCGATGCCTCAGGGCCGTGCTCGATTAAGTCGCCTGCTAGCTGCAAGATCGTGAACTCATCGAAGGGTAGGTTGCGGTTGAAGGCATCGATTACCCATTGCCGGTAGGTCCACATCTCCCGCTCGTTGTCGAAGTGGATGCCGTGGGTGTCGGCATAGCGGGCGTAGTCAAGCCAGTGGCGGCCGCGATGCTCTCCCCACTCCAAGCTGGCGATCTGTTGGTCGACAAACGTTTCGTAGGCGTCGGGAGACGGATCAGCCACAAACGCTTCGACGGCCTCTGCCGAGGGCGGGAGGCCGGTGAGATCAAGCGACACTCGGCGGGCGAGTGTGCGGCGGTCCGCCTCCTCAGCAGGGCTGAGACCAGCAGCCTCCAAACGAGCGAGCACGAACTGGTCGATCGGATTACGGACCCACGATCGATCCTGCACGGTTGGGGGCTCGGGGCGCTCCGGTGGAATGAACGACCAGTGAGGTTCGTATTCGGCACCTTGATCGACCCAGTCGACCAGCAGCTGCTTCTGTTCGGCCGTGAGCACCTTCTTGGTCTCTGGCGGCGGCATCACGAGCTCAGGGTCGTCCGAATAGATCCGATCGAGCAGCATCGTCGAATCGGAGTCGCCGGGAATGATCGCGCCGTAGTCGATCGCGTCTTCGCGGAGATCAAGCCGCAGACCCGCCTCGCGGCTGGCGCTGTCGGCTCCATGGCACGCGAAGCAGTTCTCGACGAGGATCGGTCGGATGGATTCGTTGTAGCCAATCTCACCGCGGCTCTGGGCCGCGACGCCACAGGTGATCCACAGACATGCGAGACCCACGGCAGTTGGCCACCATGCCAGCAAGCGTCTTGTCATCTCGAACGGACCCTTCTCCGAGCTCGGACTGGAGAGTTCACCAGCGAACTCAAACGAATCAAACAATTGTAGTGTCATTTTGCGGGTCGGGCTTTCTCCCGATTGGATCCCGGGTCGGGCCTCCGTCGGAGCGGGCCATGTGGGCAAGGTCGCACGGATGTACGCCCTGGGAGTTCCCGGGGAGATGCAATCCGTTTGGAAAAAAAATGCCAGGCTCCGTGGCGCGGCTATAAAAAAGATATGAATACATCAACTACACTGCTCGCACGGCGTTCGTTAGAAGACTTTCCAGCCTTTGATCTCAGCCGTCTGCTCAAGACGGTATTTGATCCGACGCCTGGCCAAAAGGTGGCGATCCTGATCGATCTGGCTGAAACCTCGGCCATGAAGGACTACGCGTTTTTGCAGGATCCTGATCTCTCGATCCAGCGAAAGGCCTACGAAGTCTTCTACGAGGGGCTCAAGAATGGAGTCGCCGATGAGTTGGGGCTCGGTGGTGGTGAGATGTTTGCCTATGCCCTCACCGGGGGGAGCAACTTAGATCTCCCCGATGAGGCGGTCGATGCAGCGGGAACCACGATCTCGCTCGAGGAAGATATCTATCCGAACTACGACCTCATCCTCTGTGTATCAACATTCTCAGCCACCGCGCCACTGACCGCCTTCGCGAAGAAGTACGGTTTCCGCGGGGCGACGCTGCACGGTCTCAATGATGTGATCCTCGCCTCCGGGCTCGCAGTCAACTATCGAGAGGTCAGCGCCGAGGCGGAGAAGTTGCGGCTGGCACTGACGAAGGCCGACGCCTTTGAAATCGACTTTCTTGTGGATGGCCAGACCTACCAACTCAAACTCCTCACCAATGGCCAGGATGCACAGAAGAGCCATGGGCTCTGTCTTGGTTCCAAGCCCGACATCGCGAATCTTCCAGCGGGTGAGGTGTACTTTGTGCCAGAAGGTGCGGAGGGACAGTTCCCGATGCGGTTTGAGCACGACGGCACGATCGCGGTGATGGATGTCACAGGAGGGCGGATCGTGAAAGCCACGCTGCTCTCCGGCGAGCAGGCAATTGTCGATGCCTACAACGCACGACTCTTGGAGGATCCGGTCACGGGCGAGATCGGCGAGCTTGGATTTGGCACACAAGACCTGCCTGTGTCGGGTCGAGACATTCAGGATGAGAAGGTGCTTGGCACCCTGCATGTGGCGACGGGCCGCAGCGATCATCTCGGAGGCCATCTCACCCCCGACCTGTTCGCGAGTCGCTTGAACGCCTCACACGACGACATCCTGTTCTCGCCAGCGAAGACGCCGGAAATCTCGGTGCCGCAGGCGCGCATGATCCGTGACGGCAAGACGACGGCGATCATCGAGAACTATGAGCCGACGTCGTATCTGCTGTCCGCACTCGAGGGATGAGCCGCGGCGTCTGCTAAGCGTTGGGGAGATTGCGGAGGTCGCCCATGAAACGCGTCATTGTTGCCATCACCGGTGCTTCTGGGGTGCTCTACGGCATCCGGTCGCTGGAGTTGTTGCGGGCGTGTGGCGACGTGGAGACGCATCTCATCCTTTCACCAGCAGCGGTTCGCACGATTCGCGCTGAAACGGACTGGGTGCCGGAGGCCGTGGAGGCGCTGGCGGATGTGCGGCATCCGCATAAAGACATTGGAGCCACCATCGCCAGTGGTTCGTTTCGAACCGACGGCATGCTGGTGATGCCCTGCTCCGTAAAAACGCTCTCAGGCGTTGCCAACTGCTTCACCGACGACCTCGTCACGCGGGCTGCCGACGTGCAACTCAAGGAACGTCGGCGGGTGGTGCTCTTGTTTCGCGAAACGCCCTTGCACGCAGGGCACATCGATCTCATGGCACGCGCCACCAGCAGCGGTGCGATCATCATGCCCCCTGTGCCGGCCTTCTATTCTGGGATCACCACGCTTAATGAGGCGGTCACCCAGACCGTTGGGCGGGCTCTCGATCTGCTCGGGATCGACGCAGGCGTGGTGCGACGTTGGGAAGGTCAAACACTTCCCGAGGGAACTTCTTGACGCATGTTCGCGTCTGAGAGTTTGGTTTGAGGCTCTCTCCTCGGCTGAAAATCACGAGATTGCTGTGCATGGGGATAGCGCACCTGGCGTACATTACCGCCGGAGGAGGAGCCCATCCGGATACGGCTGTCAGGTCGTGACAAGCCACTGTGGTGCTTCCCTTGGCTGTGGCTCGCGGAGGGTGTGTCATGCGTTTACAGATGTTCCATCTCCTTTCTGCAGGACTGGCGCTGGTATTGCTTGGAGGCATGGTCTCGATGCGCCGCTCGCCTGGTGATGCCCATCTTCCCGCAGGACCACGGCACGACGCGTGGATTCAAGTAGACAAGCACCTTCGCGAGGGACGCCCAAAGTCGGCCGTGGCAGCGCTCGAAGGGCTGGTGGAAGCGGCTATTGCCGACCAGGCGTGGGCCGAAGTGGCCAGAGGAATCGCCACTCGCGTTTTTGCTGAAACAGCTGATCGGCCGCAGGATGATCCGGAGCGATTGCTGAGGCTGGATGCCAGTTTGGGCACGGCTCCGCCCCAGACGCACGATGTGCTGGAAGCGGTGGCAGCCAACTGGACGTGGCACTTTTTCATGGCCAATCGCTGGCGGTTTATGCAGCGAACAGCCGGAGGCACGGGAGCCACCGAGCTAGCCAGCATTGCCGAGTGGGACTTGCGACAGATTGTGTTGGAGATCGAGCGGCGATTCACCAGGGCGCTCGAGGCCCCGGATCGCTTGCAAGCCGAACGCACGCACGACTGGCTTGCGATCGTCGCGCCGGGAGCCATGCGGGTGGTGCCGGCTACCGATGATGAAGGCCCAACGGATGCCGAGCAGGAGAGGAGCCTTGCGGCTCGTCCGACGCTCTGGGATGTGGTGACTGCCAATGCCCTCGCGTTTTACGCCTCGGGGGAGCGAGGGCTAGTCAATCCTGAGGATGCCTTCGAGCCCGATGCTTCGGGCCCCCTCCTGGGCTCTCACGAAGAGTTTGCGATTTGGCAGCCTCACGCGGAGACGAGTGATCTTGAGTCGCCGATCCTCAAGGCGATCGGGCTGCATCAAGCGCGGCTGCGGGCCCATCACGATGACATCGATCGGACAGCCTTTCTTGAGGCGGAGTTCGAGCGGATTGCATGGGCGGTCGACGTAGCGGTAGGGGAGGAGTCTCAAGTACGCGTGCAGGCTGCCTGGGAGGCCTTCGTTGTGTTGGCTGGAAACCACGACATCGCAGCGAGGGGCCAGCATCGTGTGGCGGAACTGCTGCGTGAGCAAGGTAACGCGGTCGATGCGCATGCGGTGGCAAGTCGGGCGATTGCTGCCCATCCGACTTCAGTGGGCAGCGCGCTCTGTCGCAACCTGATCACGACCATTGAAACACCGTCGCTGGGGCTGTCCACGGAGCGCACGTGGGCCGAGCCCTGGCCTGTGATCCGAGCCGATTATGTGAACCTCACCCGCGTGCATCTGCGGATCGTGAAGGCGGATTGGGCAAGCCGCTTGGCAGGAGGCCGTCCGGAGTGGCAGTGGCTCGACGAGGAAGATCGCCGGGCAATTGTCTCTGCGCAGCCTGAGCGACGCTGGACGGAGGAACTGCCAGCGACACCCGACTATCTGGAGACGCACCACAGCCTGAGGTTGCCCGAGGATCTGGCACCCGGGTGCTACTGGGTGCTGGCTTCTGCGAACGACACGTTTGCACCAGAAGACAATGTTCTCACGGGCTGCTTCGTGTGGGTCAGTCGCTTGGAAATCGTCGGCGACGGTTCTCAGCCCGTCGTGCGGACGCCCGACGTGGAACGCGGCACGGGAGGGCGTGGTGAGGGCGTGCTCGCCGGCCATGTCGTTGACATCCAAAGCGGTGAGCCGATTGCCGGAGCGGTCGTGAAAGCGTATGCCCAGTCGCAGGATCGGCAGCAGCAAGCCTTTCGAGAGTTTGTCTCCACGACCACCAATGCCGAGGGGCGTTACGAGATTGCCCTCGACGAATCGTTGGTGAGCCGGGATGCGGTGGTGCTCTCCGCCACTGCCACGCTCGATGGCGTGCAGCACACCATCGGAAGCGATCGAACATCGGTGCGGCACTATCGCCGTCCCGAGCGGACGAGGCACGTGGTGCTGGTGACCGACCGCGGCATCCACCGTCCTGGGCAGATGGTCTTTTATAAAGGGATCGCGGCCGAGGCGAATACCGCCGCTGCTCGTTACCGCGCTGTTGCTGGCGAGACGGTGCGGGTGGTCTTTCGAGATGCCAACGGCCGCGAACTCAGCCAGCGGGAGCATCGCACCTCAGCCGTGGGCTCATTTCATGGGAGCTTCTCAATCCCCAGCGGAGCCCTGCCTGGGCAGTGGTCGATCACGACCCAAGGCGATGGGCTCGACGGTGGTGTGGGCGTGAGGGTGGAAGAATACAAGCGGCCGAAGTTTGAGGTCGAACTGGCGGCCCCCGCAGGCGATGTACGACTGACCGCCGATGTGGTGATCAGTGGAGAGGCCAAGACCTACACAGGCCTTCCCGTGGCGGGTGCCTCCGTGGTGTGGGATGTGGAGCGCGAAGTCCGCTTCGCGCCATGGTGTCGCTGGTTTTTTCCCTGGTTGCCGTTTGATCAAGGTGCCGCCCGGATCGCTCACGGAGAAGCCACGAGCGATGCTGATGGACAGTTCGAGTTGACATTCCCCGCCAAGCCGGATCTGGCGGTGCCTCGGGATGCACTGCCTGTGTTCACGTACCGGGTGACAGCGCGGG
>JBMTLP010000090.1:0-9743 GCA_049433245.1 Pirellulales bacterium | reverse complement strand
CGACCCGGGACCTGCGCAGGCTCGCTTCCCACTGGGGCGTCGTGCCTGCTTGCCTTGAAAGACGACATCTTGGCCCCAACCCCCTCTTCAACTCCGGCTAGTGCCGTTGCCGACGCCGCCTTTCGCACCCTCCTCGTGGTGCGAATCTTGACTGTCCTCAACGACAACCTCGCCCGTTGGATGGTGATAGGGCTGGGCAAGCGTGCGGCAGATCAGGTGGGGAGTTCGGATGCAGCGGTGCTCACCATTGGCACGATCGTCTACGTGCTTCCCTTCATCCTGTTGGCGTGGCTCTCAGGCTGGCTGGGGGATCGTTTTCAGAAGCGGACCGTCGTGGTCGCAGGAAAACTCGCCGAGATCGGAATTGCGGTGGCGACCGCTTCGATTGCCGCATGGGGGGCAGGCTCGGGTGCGGTAGTCGCGGGAATTCCTCTAGGCCTGTGGCTGCTGATGGGGGCCACCGGTCTTTTCGCGGTGCAAACGACTCTCCTCAACCCCAGCCTGATTGGAACAATTCCGGAAACGGTGCCGAGCGAAAGGTTGTCTTCGGCCAACGGCGTCTTTGCGATGGTTTCCCTGGCGGCGACTCTGGTCGGTATGGCTCTGGGGAACTGGCTGGCAGATCTCACGTGGGTGCCGACGGGCACCGCACCCGCCGCGGTCGGGTGGCCTGGTTCCATCCCGTTTGTTAACGCCCTGCCCGCTGCCAGTGCGCTGCTCGGCGTGGCGGTGCTGGGCTGGCTGGTCTCGCTGCGGCTGCCAGCGATTCCCCCTGCCGACCCAACGGCGCCACCCCCCTGGAATGTGGTTGCCAAGACCCTCGACGATGTGCGACGGCTTGCCGCGTCGCCACATCTCGCTGGAGCCGCGGCGGGGATCGTGGTTTTTTGGGGAGTGGCTGCGGTCGCTCAACTCAATGTTGATCAATACGCCGCTGAGTCGGGTGCCACCACACAGACGGAGGTGGTGCCGCTGCTGATCTCGTTGGTGAGCGGCATCGGGCTCGGCAGCCTGATAGCCGGCCGCTACTCCACCCGCGGCATCGATCCAGGGTCAAAAGTGGATCTTGGATTCGTACCGCTCGGAGCGGCGTTGATGGCGGTAGCCTGCTTTGCCCTTGCAGCCTCGGGAAGTGAGCTGTTCTCCGGGGGATCCCCCACGTTGTACTTGGTTGTCCCGGTGGTGTGCTTGTTGCTCCTGGGGGTGGGAGCCGGGATGTTCGACGTGCCGCTGGAAGCGTCGCTGCAGGAAAAGAGTCCTCCTGGCCGCCTCGCTGCGGTGCTCGCGTCGACCAACCTCCTCGTCTTCGCCGGCATGCTGCTCGCGTCGGTGGGCTATTACGGCTTGCGAGTTCCTGTTGGCGAGGGTGACCAGGTTGGGCCGCTGTTCTCCGCGCGCGGTGTGTTTGCCCTGTTCGGCGTGCTCTCGCTGGCGGAACTCGCGGTCGCTGTGTACGCAGCGCCGAGGGCGACCCTCCGCCTGTTTGTGAAAATGCTTGTGCTCATCCGGTATCGCTTGGAAGTGCGACACGACGACCGAGTGCCGCAGCAGGGCCCGCTCGTCGTGATTGCCAACCACATTTCCTGGCTCGATGGGTTTGTCGTGGTGCTCGCCTGCCCGCGACCGATTCGCATGGTGGTGTTTGGCCCCAACATTCGCGGCCGTTTTCTCCGCATGCTGGCCGACCAGTGGCGGTTCATTCTGTTTGATCCCAAGCCCAAATCGATTGGCAGGGCGTTGAAGACGATGCAGTCGGGCCTGGCGGAAGGAGATTGCATCGGTATTTTTTGTGAGGGTGGCATCTCGCGGACGGGGCAGATCCTGCCTTTCAAACGCGGGCTCGATTGGATCTTCGATCGGATCGAGTCCCCTGTGATCCCACTCTCGATCGACGGAATGTGGGGGAGTGTGCTGTCCTTTGCTGAGGGACAAACCCTCTCCCGGTGGCCCCGTGGTTTTTACCGCCGCAGGCTCACCCTCTCCTTCGGTCCCTGCCTGCCGGCGGGCACACCCACGTCGATCGCCAGAATGGCCCTTCAGGAACAGGCGGCCCATGCCGTGCGATCTCGCATGACGGAAACCCGCTCGGCTGCGACTGACGTGCCCCGCTGGTGTCGCCGCTTCGGTGGGAGTGTGGTTGCCGTGGATGCAGACGGGACACAGTGGACCGGGCGCGATCTGCTTCAGGCATGGAGCAGGCAGGCATCGAACGGTGCCGAGCTGGACTGGGCGACGATCGCGTCGAGTGCGGAGGCGTTTCATGGTGGCTGCATGATCCGCCGCAACGATGTGCTCGTGAGCACGCTCTCCGCGGACCATCCGCTCGGAACTGCGTTGGGGCGATTTGCCGGTGCCCTGCTCGACATTCGAGCCATCTGGGCCAACGGGCCGACCACGGCCGAGGCGGTGCACGATGTGCTCGCCCTAGGACCTGCCACGGTATGGGTGGCGGAGTTGGAGCAGTTTGTGCGAGCGGCGGTCGAGCCCTTGGGCTGCATGCCTCAATCGCTCGACGTGCTCGTCGTTCCGCTCACGGACCCCTCCGCGCTGCCTCGCTTCGAGGCAGCTGCAGCAGCCTTTCTTGAGCGACATGGCATCTCCGCGGTCGCGGCGTTCGCTCCGTTTGGCTTCGGCGGACTGCTCGCGATGAACACTCCCCCCTGCCGCAACGTGGTCGCGCACGAAGCAACGAACAAGCCGGGCACGCTTGGTCGCGTACTCAACGGCAGTGTGGTCTGGCCGACGGCGGCCACGCGGCGAGCGCTCGGAATGCCTGAAACATCGGCCACGGCCGCGGTGGAGGCAGCCCTGCCGCTCGCGTTAGGGGCGGGCTTTGCGGGCGTCCGGGGCGAATCAACGGAATTGGTCCCGCTCCCTCTCCCCGGGATCTCGGTCGACGCCGACGGTTTCTTGCTCCCCGCTCCGGCCATCGGTGAGGCGAATGCGCCCGCACCCGTGGCACCAGGTCCGTTGCAGCCGCTGCGAGGCGAGGCGTCGTGAGACGGCTGGCGAGGTTTTCTTCCAACGATTCCAGCCAGGGATGAAAATGGCTGCGGAGCGTGCTATGTTCTTGGAACTGGGCACCCCTAGCTCAACTGGATAGAGCATCGGTCTACGGAACCGAAGGTTACAGGTTCGAATCCTGTGGGGTGTACTTCTCTTGGGCGCTGGTAAGCCGTCTTGGATGCTGGCAAGCCGGCACGCTACGCTGCACGGCATGACTGTGCCTCTGTCCACCTCTGTTGTGTCCGCTGATGCGGCAAATTCCCTGGCGACGGTGCGGATCGTCGGGTTCGACCCCGGGCTCAATATCACCGGTTACGGGGTGATCGAATGCACGGGAAGCCGAGTGAAACTGGTCGAGGCCGGCTGTATTCGGTCCCGTGGCGAAGGCCTGGCCGAACGGCTCCTGACCATCCACCGGGGGGTGCAGGAAGTGCTCGAAACCTTTCAGCCGTCGGCGATGGCGATCGAGCAGCTGTTTGTGCACGGTCGCTTCCCCAAGACGGCGATTCTGATGGGGCACGCGCGGGGCGTGATCTGCCTCGCCGCAGGTCAGGTCGGGCTCACGGTGCACGATTACCTGCCAAATCGCGTGAAAAGCATGCTTACCGGCAGTGGGCATGCCAAGAAGCCGCAGATGCAGGCGGCGGTGCAGCGAGAGTTGGGCCTCGCGCGGCCTCCCACGCCCGCCGACGCGGCCGATGCACTTGCGGTTGCCATCGCCGACTATCACCTCCGGCTTCGCCCGCTACGAACGTCGTTTTCGAACAACCTGTCTGCGAGGCCCTGAGCGTGATTCGTCGAATTGAAGGCGTTGTGGAGCGAGTGGAACTCGACCGTGTGGAGTTGGCTGTGGGCCCATACGTCCACGAGGTGCTCGTGCCGGAAATCGTGCGGCGAAGCCTGCTGCAGCGTCTCAGCCAAGAGGTGGCGTTGCACACGTTGGAGTATCTCGAAGGCAATCCAACGCGAGGAAATCTCGTGCCTCGGTTGGTGGGCTTTCTTTCAGAGGTCGAGCGTGAGTTCTTCGAACTCCTCTGTGAGGTGGAAAAGATAGGCGTGCGGAAGGCTCTGCGGGCCATCGTCCGCCCTGTAGCGGAGATCGCAGCCGCGATCGATGAGCAGGACACCAAACTCCTCTCCACGCTGCCCGGCATCGGTGCCGCGACGGCGGAGCAGATGGTGGCGAAACTGCGACGGAAGATGCCAAAGTTTGCTCTGCTGGTGGCCAGGGAGACTCCGGAGGATGCTCGTGGCCTCGATGTCTTTGGTGAGACCTTCGACGTGCTCAGGTCACTCGGTCACTCCGATTCCGACGCCCGCAGGCTGGTCGATGCGCTCCGCAACGAAAAGAAAAAGGTGCGAGATCTGCAAGAGGCGCTCGAGGTCATCTATAGACAGGTACAGCAGCCCCGCTGACATTGGAGGGCTCGCCGTGAGGTTCCGGGAGTTGACCCTTGGACGCTTCGATGACAAGTTTTCGCACCCCCTCGATCGAAGGTGACGGCCCGTCCGACGCGGACGATCGCGACCTGCGCCCGCAGCGAATGGGGGACATGGTCGGCCAGCGGGCCACCTTTGAGCGGATCTCGATCGCCGTCGATGCTTCGCGCAAACGCAAGGAAGTGCTCGGGCACATCCTGCTCGATGGGCCGCCTGGGCTCGGCAAGACGACGTTTGCCACCTGCATCCCGAATGAACTCGGGGCGAGCCTGCAAATCGCCAGCGGGGCGGCCCTCGCGGCGCCCAAGGATCTCTTGCCTTACCTCAGCAACGCCGAAGAGGGCTCGGTGCTGTTCATCGACGAGATCCATCGTCTTCCGGCTGCGGTGGAGGAGTTTCTCTATCCAGCGATGGAAGACTTTCGCATCGATATCACCCTCGGTGATGGCGTGTCGGCGCGCACGATCAATATGCCGCTCCGGCCATTCACGCTCGTAGGGGCGACCACACGGCCAGGCTTGCTCTCCGCCCCGCTCCGCGATCGTTTCATGATGCGTGAGCATCTGGAGTTTTATTCCACGGACGAACTGGCCGAGATCGTGCGGCGGTCGGCGGCGAAACTCTCGATGCCGATGGATGACGTTTCGGCGGAGGAGATCGCCCGCCGCAGTCGTGGCACGCCGCGGTTGGCCAACAACCGCCTCCGCTGGATTCGGGATTATTCGACCAGTCGGGCCGACTCCCAGCTCGACGTGTCGATCGTCCAGGCCGCGCTCGACATGCAGGGGATCGACATCCTCGGCCTCGATGCCTTCGATCGCCGCTACCTCGATACGATCTCCCGAGTGTTCGCCGGAGGGCCGGTCGGGATCGAGGCGATTGCCCACACGATGAGCAGCAGTCCGGACACGCTCGAAGACGACGTCGAGCCCTATCTCCTGCGATGTGAACTGCTGATTCGCACCCCTCGCGGGCGTCGCCTGACGCCGCGAGGGGAGGAGCATATTGGCGGAACTCCCCGCGGCGACAGCCAGGGAAAACTGTTCGGGGGCGATTGAATCAGTCCCTGATTGACGCCATGGCCTCCCGCGGGCTACTCTTCAAAGTTCCCCAGGGGCCAGAAGGCCCCGTAGCGGCGCCGCCGCTAAGTACGCGTTTTCCTTTGATTTGAGAATGTTCTGATGGCCGTTCCCAAGCGACGTCAATCCAACCGCAAAACCGGGTCACGTAGGGCGCATGATTTCATCACGCCGAAGCAGGTGACCTTTTGTCCCAACTGTGGCAAGTCTGCTCGCACGCATCGCGTCTGCGACAACTGCGGCTATTACATGGGCCGTATCGCTGTAAAGACGGCTGAGTGAGAGAAGGAAAGCGGCCACGGTGACCGATTCGGAGAACAGTCGATTGACGGAAGTTGGCTCGCCGGGAAGTGAGGCGGGCCGCTCTGAGCCAGGGCCCTCTGGTCCAGCAGTTCTCTTTCCTGGTCAAGGTGCCCAGTCTGTCGGGATGCTCGGCCCTTGGGCGGACGGGCAGCCGGCTGTGACCGAACTCTTTGACCGTGCGTCGTCGATTCTCGGCTACGACCTCGCCGAAATCTGCCGGAATGGGCCTGCTGAAAGGCTCAACACCACCGCTTACAGTCAGCCAGCGTTGCTGGTCACCAGCCTCGCGGCTCTCAAGGTCCTCGAAGGTCGGGAGGATTCGCCGCTCCCTCGCGTGCGAATGACCGCCGGGCTCTCGTTGGGCGAATACACGGCCCTCGTCTACGCAGGGTCGTTAGCCGTTGATGACGCGATTCGTGTCGTGGCAGAGCGTGGCCGGGCCATGCAGGACTGTGCCGAGGCGACGCCTGGCGGAATGGTGGCCGTGTTGGGCTTGGAGAGAGCTGCGGTTGCCTCGCTCTGTGACACCTGCCGTGGTCCGGATGTGCTCGAGGTGGCGAATGTGCTCTGTCCGGGCAATGTGGTCGCGTCGGGCGACGCGGCAGCCTGCGATCGACTTGAGGCTGCTGCGGCTGAGGCCGGGGCGATGAAGTGCGTCCGTCTGGAAGTGGCTGGTGCCTTCCACACCTCTCGGATGCAGCCGGCGGTTGAGCGATTGGCCGCGGCCCTCGATGCGGTTGAGCTTCGTCCGCCGCGGCTGCCTGTTTTGAGCAATGTCGATGCGCGGCCGCACGACGACCCCGCCGAGATTCGGCAGCTGCTCGCCAGGCAGGTGTGCGGTGTGGTGGAGTGGCAGGCGTCGATCGAGTTCATGCGTGCGTCTGGTGTCGACGCGTTCTGGGAGGTTGGGCCTGGGCGTGTGCTGCGAGGCCTGATGAAGCGGATCGACCGCAAGGCCCCCACGTTTGGGGCGCTCGACTAAAGATTCGTTGTGATTCTCGCGGAACACCCGCGTGTGAGAACCGAGAGCGTTACGCTATCGTGAACGACTGGCGATCTCGATGCGGTTGTTGTTCCCCAAGACCCAGCCCCAATTCTCATACTAGCGAAGGATCAATTCAGGATGGCGGAGAAGAACGTAACCCCCCCTGCTCGGTTGTCGGTCGATCTCACCGGCCAGGTGGCCCTCGTGACCGGTGCCTCGCAGGGTATCGGCCGGGCCGTGGCGGAGACGCTCGCCGCGAATGGCGCTCGCGTGGCGGCGGTGGCACGGAATGCCGAGAAACTTGCTGCCGTGGTGGCAGCGATTGCCGAAGCCGGCGGTGAAGCCAAGGCCTTTCCTTGCGACGTTTCCAACCCAGAGGCGGTCACCGCGACGGTTGAGGGGGTGGTGGAAACCTTTGGTCGGCTCGACATCCTCGTCAACAATGCGGGAATCACCCGCGACACGCTGCTACCACGCATGGGTGACGAAGAATGGGACGACGTGATCGCCACCAATCTTCGCGGGCCCTTCCTGTTCATGCGGGCGGCGAGTCGCCCGATGATGCAGCAGCGTTACGGCCGAATTGTGAATGTGTCGAGCGTATCGGGAATGATGGGCAACCCTGGGCAGTCCAACTACTCAGCCTCCAAGGCAGGGCTGATCGGGCTGACACGCACGGTGGCCAAGGAACTTGCTGGGCGAAAGATCACGGTCAACGCCGTGGCTCCTGGTTTCATCGCGAGCGACATGACCGACGCCCTCGGCCCGGCTCTGATGGATGAAGTCAAGAAGCGAGTTCCCGCCAAGCGGCTCGGTGAAGCTTGGGAAATTGCAGACGCGGTTCTGTTTTTGGCGTCGCCCGCCATGGGCTACCTGACCGCTCAGGTGCTGGTGGTCGACGGAGGATTGATCGGGTAGTTGCTGCACGGAAACCGACTCGTGCAGGGTGTGTCGAAGGTCTGGACAGTCTCGGGAACAGCGGGTATATCTGCCTGCGTCACGCGCTGGTCGGGCACGGCAAGAAACCTGTCGGGGTTGCGGTGTTTTCGTCATTTGACGGACATCGCAGCAACGGGAGTAGCAGTTGTTCGCAGGAGCTCTTGGCACCGCTTCGCGGCGGCTATTTTGCAAACAGTTATGAGCCCTGGTGCGGGCGGCGTTCGTAGGCCGCCAGGGCTGGCATCGACCAAACGCGACACGAGGAGACAACACGTGGCATCTGTGCAGGAACGAGTGATTGATATCGTGGCCCAGCAACTCGGGGCCAGCAAGGACCAAATCACCCCCGAAACGTCGTTCATTAATGACCTCGGTGCTGATTCGCTCGATACCGTTGAGTTGGTCATGGAACTCGAAGAAGAGTTCAAGATCAACATCCCTGACGATGCGGCAGAGAAGATCCAGACCGTCGGTCAGGCGGTGGAGTTCATCGAGAAGAGTCAGGCATAGTCAGCCGGGATTCCTCTCGCCGTCTTTGGGACGGTGCCGATGGGACCGTTTGTCGTCGGTCCCCGCAACCGCGGTCTGAACTGAGTTGTCAGGATGAAGCGTCGTGTCGTGGTCACTGGCCTGGGGGTCGTTACTTCCCTGGGCCGTCAGGTCGACGCGTTCTGGGAGCGAGTCGTTCGGGGCGACAGTGGCGTCGGTCCCATCACCCTCTTTGATGTCAGCGGGTATCGCGTCCAGTTTGCGGGCGAAGTGCCGTGGCAACCGGAAGGGGAAGGGATTGCGGCTCCGAAGGATTTGCGTCGCCTTGACCGGTTCACGCAGTTTGCTCTGGCGAGTGCCACCGATGCGGTTACCGATTCGGGCATCGACTTCTCGAAAGAAGACCCGTTTCGCTGTGGGGTGATCATCGGTTCCGGCATCGGCGGGTTGTCGGAGTTTGAAGCCCAGCACGAGCGGCTGTTGACGAAGGGGATCGACAAGGTCTCCCCATTCACGATCCCGAAGTTGATGGTCAACTCGGCGAGTGGCCATGTGTCGAGTAAGTACGGGATCAAGGGGCCGAACATGGCGGTCGCCACGGCCTGTGCGAGCGCTGCCAACTCGATCGGCGAGGCGCGGCGGACCATTCAGGCGGGTGACGCCGATGTGATGGTGACTGGGGGCAGTGAGGCAGCGCTCACGCCCATGGGTCTGGCTGGCTTTCAAAACATGCGGGCGCTTTCGTTCCGCAGCGACGCGCCGCAGCAGGCCAGTCGTCCTTTTGACGCCGATCGCGACGGGTTCGTGCTTGCCGAAGGTGCGGGCGTGATCGTGATTGAAGAGCTCGAGCATGCTCGGGCACGTGGGGCCCGGATCTATGCCGAGTTGCTCGGCTACGGAGCGAGTGGCGACGCCGGTCACATCACGCAGCCGGATGAACAGGGTACGGGGGCGGCTCGAGCCATGACGATGGCTCTCCGCGATGCGGCTCGGTCGCCGCAGGATGTTCACTACGTGAACGCTCACGGAACGAGCACACCTCTTGGCGACAAAGCTGAGACGGCGGCCATCAAGAGAGTTTTTGGTGCACACGCCTCGGCGCTTGCTGTCTCCAGTACCAAGAGCCAACTTGGGCATACGCTCGGTGCGTCGGGTGGGATCGAAATGGTGGTATGTGCACTCACGATCACCCACGGCGTGATCAGCCCTACGATCAATCTGGAAAACCCAGACTCCGACTGTGACCTCGATTACACCCCCAACGTGGCTCGCGAAGCCAAGGTCGATGTTGCCATGAGCAACAGTTTCGGCTTCGGTGGGCATAACGCGTCGCTGGTGCTTGCCCGCTTGAACGGCTAAGGCCGCTAGAACGGTCGTCGGCTCCGGTCGAACTCGCCTTGCGGGGCCCCCCTGCTCTCTCCTACGGTCCTGGCCCTTCTCGGAGTTGGCCAGCCGATGTTTCGAGCCGTTTTTCTTGCCGTGGCAGTGGGACTGCTGGTTTC
>JBMTLP010000089.1:0-9749 GCA_049433245.1 Pirellulales bacterium | reverse complement strand
TGGTGCCCCGTGGCCTGGAGAACCGCCTTCGCGACATCGACGCGGTGGAAGCGGAGGCGCAGGCGATGAGTGAGTTTCCGGATCCCCGCATCTCGCTCGACGCAGCCGAACGGCGTGCAAGCTAGGCCGGCCTCGTTTCGCTCATTCCATGCTCGCATCACCAAGCAGGCGACGCAGGGCTGTGATTGCGATTTCGCCGAACTGACGCGGTGGCACCCGCCAAAGTTGTGGGTTCTGCGTTTCCACGGCGATGCTCCCTGCATAACCGATTTCACGCAACCTCGTCAGCAACTGGTCAGGTGGTGACGAGCCCTCGCCTGGGAGGATGCGGTCGGCATCGCTGGCCATCTCTCGCGGCACGTCGGCAACGTCGGAGAGTTGCACGTGGAAGAGATTGTCGGGTGAGAGCAGCCACAGGTCGTTAGCTTTGCTGGGGCCGACGGTGTAGTGATACCAGTCAAGGCAGAGCCCGACGGCTGGGTGGCCCACGTCTTCGACGAGCGCAATGGCCGACTGCAGATTGTTCGGGAAACTCGCTCGCGCGTCGAACTCCAAAGCGATCCGTAAGCCCGCGTCGGCCGCTCGCTTACCGGCTTCGGAGAGACTCATCGAGAGCCGAGATAGATCCTGTGGCGTGAGCGGGCCAAAAGCATCGCCAGCCACCACGAGCAAAGGGATGCTGAGACTGTTGAGCAGGAGCAGCCGGTTTTCAAACAGGCTCCAGTGTTCTTGGCGGGCCTCCCCTTGGCTCGTCAGGAGCCCTCCTTGAAAACTGGCAGCGATCGGCGTGATGCCTGACGAAGCGAACAGGTCGCAGAGGGAATCGACCGACTGTGTTTCCAGGACGGCTTCCGCATGTCCCAACCAGAGATCGACGGCATCGCAGTGCCCCGCTGCGTAGTCTTCGAGAATCGTGGGGAGCGACGCATCAAGCGAGCAGACGGTGGCAACCGCAGGCTTCATGCGAGTTTCTCCCGCAGCAGCGACACAGCTTCGTCGAGGGGCACTCGAGTCTGCTCAAGTGAGTCGCGATCGCGAAGGGTGATCGTGCGGTCCGAGAGGCTTTGCCCGTCGATGGTCAGGCACCACGGTGTGCCTGCTTCGTCTTGGCGAGCGTATCGCCGCCCTACAGAGCCCTTCTCGTCGTACTGACAGGGCATGTGCCGCTTCAGTTCTCGGTAGAGGTCGATGGCCATTTCCGGCATGCCATCTTTCTTCACCAGCGGCAGGATGGCAGCCTTCACGGGAGCCAGCCGGGGGTGCAGTTTGAGTACGGTACGACTCCGCGGGTTGCCTTTCTCATCTGGCACTTCGTCTTCGTGATAGGCGTCGCACAGGAAGGCGAGCGCCGCCCGATCTGCCCCTGCGGAGGGTTCGATCACGTGCGGGACATACCGTTCACGCGACAGATCGTCGAAGTAAGAGAGGTCTTTCCCGCTGCCGCGGTGCCGCGGCTTGCCGTCCTCACCCTTCTCCACCACGAGTTCGCCATCTTGCCTGACGAGCTTGCCTTCCATGTGGCTCCGCAGGTCAAAGTCGCCACGATGGGCTATCCCCTCGAGTTCGCCAAACTCCCCTTCTGCCAAGAACGGGAAGGCGTATTCGATGTCGGCAGTGCCACACGAGTAGTGAGAGAGTTCATCAGCGTCGTGTTCACGGAGTTGTAGCCGTCCCTCGGTGAGCCCAAGGTTGAGGTACCAGTTCCAGCGACGGTCGCGCCAAAAGCGGTACCACGCGGCCGACTCCTCCGGCTTACAGAAAAACTCGATCTCCATCTGCTCGAACTCACGTGAGCGAAACGTAAAGTTGCGAGGCGTGATCTCGTTGCGAAAGCTCTTGCCGATCTGCGCGATACCAAACGGCACGCGGACCCGCGAGGTGTCGAGCACATTCTTGAAGTTCAGAAAAATGCCCTGGGCTGTTTCAGGTCGTAGGAACGCTCGGTCGTCGTCGCTGCCGCTCGCCAGGGCGCCGATTCGCGTTTCAAACATCAGGTTGAACTCACGTGGCTCGGTGAGCGTGCCTGGTTCGCTCGCCTCAGGGGCGAGAGCCTCGTCGCGGGACGCGTGTCCGGCCAAGGGTACGATCTCTCCTTCCCAAGCAATTTCATCAACCTGCTTGGCTCGCAGCCCGAAGAACTTTTGCGATCTCGCTGCGATGGCTGCAGCGGCCTCATCGCCAGAGGCGTCGGTAACGATGAACACCCGCTTGCCCCGGTGGCTCGCAAACCTTCCGAGCAGATGGTCGTAGCGATAGCGGCGCTTCGACTCCCGGCAGTCCACGAGCCAGTCGTGAAACAGGTCGAAGTGGCCAGAGCACTTCCACGTCTGTGGGTGCATGATGATCGTGCAATCGAGGCCGGTCATCTCGTAGGGACCGGTGGCCCCCTGCAGCGTGGCGAGTTCGTCATGGCCGCTGACCATGTCGTGCCACCAGGCATTTTTGAGGTTTCGCTTCAGCTCCACCCCAAGCGGACCATAGTCCCAGAAGCCGTTGAGGCCCCCATAGATTTCACTCGACTGGAAAATGAACCCGCGCCGCTTGGCGAGCGAAACGATGCGGTCCATACGCGTTTGGTCGGCTGGCTGTTTCATGGGGCGGAGTGTAGTCGGAGTGGAGGGAGCGGGGCCAGCCCGTCATGGAACGCGTCAGGCTGGTTTGTCGGCATTGTTGGGCTCGCCATGTGGGGCGAGCAGGCCCGTTGTTGGCTCAAAAACGGGCACCAGGCGGTGGGAGTCGAGGGCGGCCACGATCGGAAGGTCATTGGCCATCCCGAGGGCCACAATCCGTCGCCCACCATTGGTGTCCGCGAGCGAGGTGGTGAGCGTCTCGATCGCCGCGGCACCGGATTGGTGCCCGACAGCCGCTAAAAACCGCTCCCTTGCATCGATCGCTGGTTCGTCGAACTGGTCGCCAGGAAAAAGCGTCTGGGCTGCGTCGATGATGGCCCCCGCCCCGAGCAGGTCTTCATCAGCCACCAGCCTCTCCACGCCGGCGCAGACCAGGTGCACGACGGAGTTGTGGCGTTGAGCTGCAGTGCGAGCTGCGGTCGCAACTGCTGTGCGGTTGACGAGGCTGCCGATCATCGCCACGGCTGCGGGCTCGCAGGCGGCCAGAGCGGCTGTGCCGTTGGTGGTCGTAAACACGATCAGATGCCCCGCCACGCGATCCTGCGTGTACTCCCGAGGGGAGTTGCCAAGATGGAAACCGTCGATGCGGATGCCGCCACGCTCCCCCCCAAGGAGTGTCGTGCTCCCGAGGCTCGCCGCTTGAGCCCGGGCCGTTTCGATGGCCGCCGTCGGAATCACGCCAGCAGCATTGTTGGCGAGGGCCGTGATGATCGTGGTGGAGGCTCGAATGACGTCGATCACGACGGCGATCCCTCCCGCCACAGCCTCCGGCGGCATACCATGGAAGCATGGGTGGCAATGCCAGGAAACGGTCACGTTTGGGTTGCCTCGTTCGTTGGTGTGAAAAACCGCAAGTTCCCACGTCGCGTGGGCCGCTGTTGCGGGTTGAGAGAGCGTGACGGAACGACGGGCAGGGAATCAATGGCGGTGGAGACACATTCGCAGAGAGGTCACGTGGAAACGGCCGATCCACCACAAAACGTTGACAAAAGTGGCGACCGCGTTCGCGGCATGTTCGCAGAAATTGCCCCGCGGTACGATCTTGCCAATCGCACGCTGTCGGGCGGCATCGATGTGCTCTGGCGGCGGTTTACCGTCCGGCATGCCCCCCCTCCGACCGCCGGAGCGATGTTGGATCTCTGCACGGGTACGGGTGACTTGGCGATCGCGTACGCTCAGAAAGCCGGCCCTGCGGTGCGGGTCGTAGGTGCAGATTTCTGCCAGCCGATGCTCGACCACGCGGTGCAAAAGTCAAGGCGGCGCGGCCTGGCTGTCGAGTGGGTCGAGGCCGACGCGATGGCTCTCCCCTTCCCTGATCAGTCGTTTGATCTGGTGACGGTGGCGTTCGGATTGAGAAACATCGCCGACACCGCTCAAGGCCTCGCGGAGATGGCTCGGGTGACGCGTCCCGGCGGGCGGCTGGCAATCCTGGAGTTTTCGTTGCCCAGCAATCCGGTGATTCGGGCGAGTTACCTGTGGTACTTCCGGCACGTCCTGCCTCGGCTTGGCAACGGGCTTGCAACGAACGGTTCCGACGCCTACCGGTATCTCAACGAAAGTGTTGAGCAGTTTCCTTCGGGAGAACGGCTTGCCCAACTCGTTCGTGCAGCGGGCTACGCCGACGTGGCCATGCATCCGCTGACCTTCGGTATTGCCACACTCACGATTGCGCACCGCAACGGCCATCTTTCTGCACGCGGTGAGGAGCAGTAAGCATGGCAACCCAGATGCAGGCCATGCTGTCGCTGGTCCGGTTTAGCCACACCGTCTTCGCAATGCCGTTTGCGATCATCGCAGTGCTCGTCGCCTGGAGCCGAGCGGAATCTGCGGCTGGTGGCGGGCCCTTTCCGGACGGCTGGCTGTTGCCATTGGTGGGGGTGGTGATCTGCATGGTGTCGGCGCGAACGGCTGCGATGGCTTTCAACCGACTCGTCGATCGCGACATCGATGCCGCAAATCCGCGCACGGCCATGAGGCACCTGCCGTCTGGAGAACTCTCGGTGGGGCAGGTCGTGGCGTTGGTCGCCGGTTCTTCCCTCGTGTTTATGGCTGGGACGCTGCTGTTCCTGCCCAACTGGCTGCCGGTGGTGTTGGCCTTGCCGGTTCTGGCCTGGCTGCTCGGTTACAGCTATGCCAAGCGGTTCACCATGTTGGCTCATGTGTGGCTGGGTGCGGCCCTCGGCATGGCCCCTGTGGCTGCGTGGATCGCGATTCGCGGAGAATCCGTTCTTGCGAATCCAGCGGATCTGGCCCCTGCCCTTGTGCTGGGGCTGGCGGTGATGCTCTGGGTGGCCGGCTTTGACACGATCTACGCTTGCCAAGATGCCGCGTTTGATAGTCAGGCGGGTTTGCACAGCATCCCTGCGGCGCTTGGGGTCAGGCAGGCCTTGGCTGTTGCCGCCGCGATGCATGGTGTGACGCTCGTGTTGTTGGGTGCCTTGCCATGGGCCATCCCCTCGTTGGGGCCGATCTACTGGACTGGGCTGGGTGTGATCGCGATCCTGCTCGTTTGGGAGCACTCGTTAGTTCGCCCGGACGACTTGTCGAAGGTGAATGCAGCTTTCTTCACAGCCAATGCCATCATCGGGGCGGTGCTGCTCGTGGCTGTTGGAGCTGATGTCTGGACATAAGACTCTGGGCTGTGTTGCTCTCGATTCTGTCCTGCGGTTATGAGTGGTTGAGGTCGATGTTGGCCGCTCGTTTAGGTCATGAACTAGAGAAGGTGCTGTCATGATTCGCACGGTTTCAAGATCTCTCGCCCCAATCCGTCAAAAGGTGGAAGCGGGTGAGCGGTTGAATGCTGCCGAGGCCGAGAGTCTCTGGGACGAATCCATCGATCTCCACGAGCTTGGGCAACTCGCCAACCTCGTCCGGGAGCGGAAAAACGGCAACCGCTGCTACTACAACATCAACACGCACCTCAATCCCACCAACATCTGCATCTACCGCTGCACGTTCTGCGCGTTTCGTGCAGATCTCCGTGATGAGCGGGGATACATCATGAGTGACGAGCAGATCCTCGCACGGGGGCGGGAGGCGGTTGAGAGCGGCAGTACCGAGATGCACATTGTTGGTGGTCTGCATCACCAACGGCAGTACGAGTGGTATCGCGACATCATTGCCCTCCTGCACCAGCACTATCCGACCTTGCATCTCAAGGCTTGGACGCCGGTGGAGATCAACTGGTTCTGCCATCTCACGAAGCGATCGATTCGGGACATCCTCGAAGACCTGAAGTCAGTCGGTCTCGGCAGCCTGCCCGGTGGGGGGGCTGAGATCTTCCATCCGGAAGTTCGCGACAAGATCTGCGAGCACAAGGCCGACACCGAGGAGTGGTTTCGCATCCATCGCACGGCGCACGAACTCGGACTGCGGAGCAACGCCACGATGCTCTACGGCCACATTGAAAACGCCTACCACCGAACCGACCATCTGTTGCGACTCCGAGAACTTCAGGACGAGACCGGTGGCTTCCAAACCTTTATCCCGCTCGCCTTCCATCCTGAGAACACGCGGTTGGCGGAGATTGGCAAGCCGACGGCGATGATGAGTTTGCGAACGATGGCCATTTCCCGGTTGGTGCTCGACAACTTCGACCACATCAAGGCGTACTGGATCATGCTCGGGCTTGGTACTGCGCAGGCGTCCTTGGCGTATGGCGCAGACGATCTTGATGGCACCGTTCGGCACGAATTGATCTATCACGATGCCGGGGCGACGACTCCCGAAGTGCTCTCGGTGGAGCACATCAAACGGCTGATTCGCGAAGCGGGTCGCGAGCCTGTGGAGCGGGACACGCTCTATCGGCGTGTCGAACGCCAGGATGGGCAATGGAAGACGGGGGAGCAGCTCCTCACGGTCGGCTAGATCGTCTGAGGTCCGTTAGCCGATCCCGCCGAGGTCAAGCGACTCGCCCCAGCGTCGCACGACAAGTTTTCGTAGCCTCGAGAAGTCGTCTCCTTCGAGGAACGGGTTCTCGGCCAGTGTCGCGATGGCATGCTCGCGTGCTTCAGCCGCGACGTCGGCATTCCGAAGAATGTCGGCGACGCAGAGCGGCGGCACGCCCGATTGTTTGGTGCCCACGAGTTCGCCAGGCCCTCGCTGGATGAGGTCGATTTCTGACAGGCGGAACCCGTCGGTGGTGTCCACGAAAGCTTGCAGGCGTGGGTGATCGGTAGCGGCGGCGGTGACGGCACCACAGATGCCTCGGGTGGCCCCTCGCGCTACGCGGCCTCGCAGTTGGTGCAGTTGGGCAAGGCCAAAGCGATCTGCGTCGAGGATCGTCATGATCGTGGCTTCTGGCACATCGATTCCCACCTCCACTACGCTCGTGGCGACGATCACATCGATGCGGCCGCGACGGAAGTCATCCATGATCGAGTGCTTCATGTCGGCGGCGAGCCGACCGTGCACGAGGCCAAGTCGAAACGCTTCGAGCGGGCCATTAGCAAGTTCTTCGAGAGCCGAGTCGATGCTGGCAAGCCCAGACTCCGACTCCTCCACGGCTGGCACAACGACATATCCTCGGCGGCCTTCGCGAAGTTTGCGGCAGAAAAAGCCCCACCACCGCTCCTGCTGGTTTGGGCCAATGCGGTACGTCTGCACTGGCTGTCGACCGGGAGGCTGCTCGTCGATGGTGGAGAGGTCGAGGTCGCCGTAGAGCGCATGGGCGACCGTTCGTGGGATCGGGGTGGCTGTCATCACGAGCGTGTGTGGCAGACAGCCATCCTGTTGCAGCCGTGCTCGTTGCACTACGCCAAACCGGTGCTGCTCATCGATCACAACAAGTCCCAGCCGATGAAATACCGGAGGTGACGCGACCAGCGCCTGCGTGCCCACAATCAGCCGAGACTCCCCCGCGGCGATCCGCGCAAGGGAAGCTTCTCGGGCGGCCTTGCCTTGCCCCCCGATCAGGAGTTCGACGGAAACTGGGAGCGGGTGGCCTGAGGCATCGAGCAGTTGCCTGCCAGCAAGAATGCGCTGCAAGGTCGTCAAGTGCTGTCGCGCGAGGAGCTCGGTGGGGGCCATGATCACCCCCTGATGGCCCGTGAGTGCTGCGGCAAGCAGGGCCACCACCGCCACTGCCGTCTTGCCACTGCCGACGTCGCCTTGCAAGAGCCGCTGCATCGGTGTGGAGCGAGTCATGTCGGTGAGAATCTCGCCCGTAACCCTCCGCTGAGCTTGCGTGAGAGGGAAGGGAAACACGCCTTCGATTCGGCTGCGCAGGTCAGCCGGCGAATGAATCACGGGAGCTTGGTGGGCCACCTCAGCCTGCCGACGGTGGAGCCGCAGGGCCAGTTGGAGCATGTACAGCTCTTGGTAGATAAACCG
The DNA here is from genome assembly GCA_049433245.1 of Pirellulales bacterium. Taxonomy (GTDB): domain Bacteria; phylum Planctomycetota; class Planctomycetia; order Pirellulales; family UBA1268; genus M30B53. Next base: position 1,788 of record JBMTLP010000089.1, on the reverse strand, counting down.
CCGCCGGCCGGCGTCGATGTCTTCGCGGCTCCCCGGAAAATGAACGGCTCGGAAGGCCTCGTGGATCGGCAGCAGCGACCGCGCTTCAAGTTCTTCAGGACGGAACGTCTCCTGAAGCTGTCCTTCGGCGGCAGCCAACGCCGCCTGGACGCCCATACGAACGTCCGACTGCCGCACACCGTCGGTAAGAGGATAGACCGCAAGCCACGGCGACGACTCGCTCGCCTCGTCCGCATCGAGATACCGCACCTCAGGGTGTGTCATTTCCCAGATGCCTGCAGCCTGACGTGCCACCCCCGCCAGCACGACTCGACTGCCCACGCGAAACCGCTTGGCGATGAAAGGCATCCCGAACCAGACGCCTCGCAGTGCCCCTTCCGGGGTCGAGAGCAGCAGGGTCACCATCGCCTTGCCCGTGACTGTGGTCCGAGATCCGACATCCACGACCTCACCAGCCACGGCGGCATGTTCGCCCGCGACCATGCCCCCCACCGTATGGCTGCCGGTGAAATCTTTGTAGTCGCGAGGAAAGTGAACGAGCGCCTGCCGCACTTCAACCAGACCGAGTTTGGCCAGCCGCTCCGCTCGGCGACTACCGACACCGGGAAGTCGCTCGAGCCTGGCACGGAGACCTTGCTGTGCGGAGGCAACCGTGGTGAGCAATTCGGAGGCAGGCGTCGACGTCTCGACGGATGCGTTTGAGCGGGCGGGCGACGGTGGATCCTGCGGAGGCATGGGCGACTCTCTTTCCGCACGACGACTGCAGCATCAGCCTCGTGCGCCACGCGATCCTGTGCCAGTTTCACTCAGCATGTCTCGGTACGCCTGCACGGCCATGCGGTCGCAGGCTTCGTTTTCCGGATGGCCAGAGTGGCCTGCCACGTGGCTGAAACGCACCTCGTGCAGCGACGCGAGGCGATCGAGTTCCCGCCACAGGTCTTCATTTTTAATCGGAACGAACCGGCCGCGTTCTTTCCTTCGCCAGCCCTGTTCCTTCCACTTTGGAAGCCATTGTGAGAGTCCTGTGCCGACGTAGACGCTGTCGGTCACGAGTTCGACGCGAGTACGCCTGGTAAGGCGAGCAAGTCCGCGAACGACCGCGGTGAGTTCCATGCGGTTGTTGGTGGTCTCGCGCTCAGCTCCGCTGTCGCTGCTTTCGCTACCAGTTGCCGGGTGCCGCAGGATGAAGGCCCAGCCGCCGGGGCCTGGGTTGCCGCTGCAACCTCCATCCGTGAAGAGAACGACTTCTGTCGGGCCGGTCTTGGTGTCAGACATCGGTGCTGGTGAACGTCCTGGGGTGCGGTGATGCCTGGCGTTAGGCGACGACGCCGCCGGCTGATGCTTCGGATGGTATCGCATTCCCGATGCTGGCGCCATGCTCGCCAAAGCGAGGCTGGGAGTCTGAGGCTCCGGGCTCGGTGACCTGCCGCGCGGAGAGTCTGGCAGGGAGCCGTACGGTGAAGGTGCTCCCCCTGCCAAGTTCGCTCGTCAATGAGACATCGCCGCCAAGAAGTCGGCAGAGCTCGCGAACAATCGAGAGTCCTAGGCCGGTACCTGAAAACTCACGGGTCATCGCATCTTCTCCGCTGCGGAAGAGGCGACTTTGGCGAAATTTCTCAAAGATCACATGCTGCTCTTCCTCGGCAATGCCGACGCCGGTGTCGGCCACATCGATCACAAGGGACCCGCCCGTGCGGTCGCCCGGTGAACGCTCAACACGTCCACGAACCTCGATGCTGCCCCCTTCAGGGGTGAACTTCACCGCGTTGGAGAGCAGGTTGCCAAGAA
>JBMTLP010000088.1:0-9751 GCA_049433245.1 Pirellulales bacterium | reverse complement strand
CGATCCAGGTGGTGGCGGAGGAGGAGATCGCGGCCGGGGAGGTCGCCACCGCCAAGGTGCTTCCAAGCCTCTGTAGCCCTGAGGAAGTGCGCGGTGATGTCGGGGCAGGAGGTGTCGAACGGCAACCTTCCCCAGCCCTTACAGAAGGTCGGCATACCACCGTTGCGATTGGCGAGATTGGCCAGCCACGTCAGCCCCGCCGCTGCGGCTTCTCGGACCTCGTTCGAGGCAGGTCGGTTTTCGGCAGCCTCAAGGGCTGCGAGCGCCACGATCGCCCCTGACGTGTCGTCGGCATCGGGAACACCGCCGGGAAGGTCGGTCCAGGCCCAGCCGCCCGCTTCGGCGCCGGTGTAGGGGTGCGTTTCTTTCCACTGCTGAGCCAGGAGCCAGCCACGGATCGCATCGCGATCAGCCTGCTGGAGATGTTTGGTGAGGTGACCACTCGTGGCCAGCGCCCCCACGGCGAGCGTTGTACCCCACGTGGCGAGGTTCGTGTCGATCGGCCACGAGCCGTCGGGCCGCTGGGCTGCCCGCAGGAAGGCGACACCGCGACGGGCGACGGGATGCTCGGCGAGCCCCATCGCAGCCAGGCTCATCGTCACAAACGACGTCAGGGGTGTGGCTTCCAGGAAGCCTCCGTTGGAGGGCTGAATCTCGTCCAGCTTGGCCAGCGTGTCGTCTGCTGAGCGGTCACGCATCCAGCTACGAGGGCCCCACTTGGGCGCGATCTTATGCCGCACCTGCCCGATCGCGATCAGCGCAGGCAGGGCATAGCTGACCACCTGCATGTTGACCAGGCGAAACCACTTCTGCGGCAGGGCTGCCAGTTCAAAGGGCAGCTGCGGCACAATTTTCCAGGTCTTCGGGTCCTGAGGGTCGCCAAAACTTCCACAGAGCACGGCGTGGGTCAGGATCGGCACGCTGAAGGTGCGGTCGCGGCCGTAAATCGCTGCCAGGGCCGAGGCAACGCTGCGGCCGTCCAGGGCACCTGCCCGCTTTTCGATCCAGGCTGCGGCAGATCCGATCGCCTCGCTGGCGTTGCGCATCGACCCGATACTCTCGGGAGTTGCGTCGCACACGGCGGTGAGTACCGACCAGCACAGCAGCGTGGTGGAAAGGTTGCCGCGACTGGCGGTGGTGTCTCCCCACGAGCCGTCGGGGAGCTGGTTGCCGATCAGCCAGGAGGCCCCTCGCGAAATTGCGCGCAGATCAAAGGTGTGGCCGACCTGCAGCAGGGCGTTGATGGCCGTGGCCGTGGAAAGGGCGCTCGTGGAGAGTTTGCCCGTCCACCAGCCGCCCGGCTCCCGCGCAGCCAACAGGGCATGAACGCTTCGTTCGCGCGTCGCGTGGAAGGAGGCCGATTGCAGGATGGACGATGTCACCATGAGCGCTCAAAAGATAGCCGACAAATCAGACACTCGCATGCCCGAGCGCCACGAGCCCGTAGTACGTGTACTCGGCGTCGATCACGTCGTCGGCCCACGACCCGTGAAAACCACCTTCTGCAGACCAAAGTGAGTCGAGGTAGTCGAGCACGAGATCCTGTTGTTTTCGCCAGTTCACGTCGACCGCATCGAGGGCGTGCAAGGCTACCGCGGTCGATAAGAGATCTGGCAGGGGGGTGTCGGGCGTAGCCAAGAAGCCCCCTGTGGGATGCTGCTGCGCCAGCAGAAACGCTCCTGCCTCGGTAGGCACCGTGAGTTCCAGCGAGCAGAGGGTGGCGATAGCTGCAGCGGTGGCTGTGGTGGAGCCGAGCGGTTGCCCCGGGGCATTGGCCCAACCACCGTCGTCGCTTCTGAGTTGGTGGAGGCTGTCGCTGATCGCCTGCCGCTGTGGAGTGGCGTGGACGGGCACGCCGAGATCCTCCAAGGCATTCAACGCCAGAAAGCAGCCATAGGCCGTGCCGCGGCTCGCCCCTGACCGTGTCGCATAGCCGCCGTCGGCGGAACAGTTGTCGGCAATGCGAACTGCAAGCGCCTCGGCGAGGCCGCTCGGCTGAACGCTGGCCGGTTGCGACGCCCACGCGCGTGCCAGGCAGCAACGGTGGACAAAGTCAAGGGATTCTCCATCGCCAAACGTGGAGAGCCAGTGGCGTGTGCGGTGAGCAATTTCTGGCTGATGGTGTTCGTTTGGAAGGCGATCGACGGCAGCAAGGGCATCGAGCGCAAACGATGTGTAGTAGAGATCAGCCTTACCATCCCGGTTGGCGTAGCTGCCGTCGGAGAGGACGAGGTTCTCAAGGTAGTTAGCCACAAGCCCCGTCGCTTCGCCAAGGGTACGCTGGGCGAGGCGAGCAACCTGCAGCATCTGGAGCCGTCGGCTCATGCCGGTGCCGCCTGCTCGGCTTCGCTTACGGCGGCAGACTCACGAGCTTGGGCCTTCATCTCCTGTTCGCGGCAGTAACCGTCGAAGGCGAGTTCGTTGAAGATTCTCGCGACCATCCGCCGCAGCAGCCCCTTGAGCGTGGGATCCTCAAGGCCGTCGAGGGCCCGCACGGCCTCTTCCTTGTAGGCCTCAAGCAGGAGTTTTGCCTTCTCGTCGGCTTTGGCCTCGGAAATCGCCGCACGCAGTTGTTCTGCGGTCAGGTTTTCAGCGGGGATTCCTGAGGCGAGGTTCGTGAGCATCGTGCGGTCGTCGCCGCGAGCCCGCTCGGCACCCAAGGCGATCAGCACGCTCGGCCGTGACGCGGCATCGCGGACAAACCCGGCATCATCGACGAGGTCTTCAAGGTCGTCCTTAATCTGATAGGCGATGCCGATGGCGTTGCTGTAGGCCCGTAGCACATCACGGCATTCTTCACTACGGCCTGCAGCGATTGCGGCGAGTTGCAAGGCCACGTCAAAAGCTGGGGCCGTCTTGAGGCGGAAGATCTCGAGCACCTGCCTGCTGGAGAGGCGAGAGGGTGTGCGGCTCCAGGCCAGTTCGGCCCCCTGTCCTCGGCAGAGCAGACGCTGAGCCGTTGCTGCTTCCTGAATGGCCTCGGTCACCTGCTGTGGCGCGAGACCAGATTCCGCGAGCATCCGGTAGCCTTCGCCGATGAGCACGTCACCGACGTTGAGCGCGATGGGAGTGCCGTGGGCACCACAGAGGGTTGGCTCGCCGTACCGCTCGTCGTCACCGTCTTCAATATCGTCGTGCACCAGCGAGGCCTTGTGGAAGCACTCCACGGCAATCGCCACCTTGCGAATGGCGTCGCTTGAGCCGAGCGCGTCGCGGTCGTTCTCCGCGAGTGCTGCATGCACCGCGGCTGCCAGGAACGGTCTCCAGCGTCGGCCTCCCACAGCAAGCCACTCGCGTGCGACCTCTTCAGCATGGCCAACCGCGGGCCCCATCTGCGTCTCGAGGGCCGCAGGCTCAAACCATTCCTTCACTTCGTCGTGAAGTCCACCAAGGTCGAGCCGGCGGGAACGGTCGGAGGCGACAAGGTGGATATAGTCCCAGACCCAGTCGACATCGACGGCGGTGTCGATGCAGTCGTCCTGCAGCAGCGGAACAGCGACGGCGGGCACCGCCGCTGCTTGGACATGCGGGAATGTCTTTTCCAAGACCGGCATGCAACTGATGCCCACGATCGCCTCGATCTGGCCAGTCTGGATCATTGCCATCACCAAGGCTGAGCCCTCGGCCACCAACACGGCGTAGCCAAGTTTTTCTGCTTCTGCCTGAAAGTCTTGTATCGAGCAGAGGCCGCACTGCTTGCAGAGCAGACCAAACTCATCGAATGGCGCCGGGCAACGGTTCTCCTCGCGGAGGCACTTCGGCATCAACAGCAGTCGCTTCTCAAAGGGCACGGTTGCCAGAGAGTCTCGCCACGATTCGTTGTTCACCAGCACAACGGCGTAGTCGTAGTAGGTCTCGGCCAGCCCAACTTCCTGCAGGGCCGCGTTGGCCCGTGCCCCGAGTTCGTCCATGCTCAGCGGAGGGACGGCCTTTTCGGTCGTCATGCCCCGGCGGATCGCGTCGAGCAACTGGTCGCGCTCGATCTTCGTTTGAGGGATCGAAGGCTGCGGAGGGCGCGACCGGATCAGCGCAGGGGGAACCGGTGACGGAAGCACCGCCAGGGAGATGCTGGATGGATCGACCGTCGACATGGTGCTCTCCTCCGGATGAACCGCACTCGCACTACTTCGCAATGGGCACCTAAGTATGCCCGCTCGCGGCTCGTTCGTCAGGTCGCGCCCGCCGCAGCCGCACGTGCGGCCTCAGCACGGGCCGCTGCCTCTGCAGCCCGCCGCTGGATTTCCTCCGGGCTGGGGAGGGCATCGAGCACCTCCTGGGGGATGGCCGCCGCATCGGCCAGTTTCTTGAGGCACCGCCGCCGCTCAGCGAGCGCCTGGTCAGCCGATCGCTCTCGTGAGAAGCGTGCCTTGGCGTCGGCACTGCGTTCGCGAAGTTTGGCGTAGATGTCGCCTCCAAGCAGGGCTGAGATGTCGACCTTCATCTTTTCCCGCGACACGTCAGCCTCGGAGACGGGGGCACCGTCGATCGGACCAGCGTGGTACTTAGGAAACATGATCGCCACATCGGGGCAGACCCTCGAGCATGCCGGACAGTTGACCTTGCAGTTGGAGGGGTTTTCCACCTGCAAGTGATGTGTGTCGGACACGCCGTACACATCAAACAGGCAGAAACTCAGGCACTGCATGCAATTCGTGCAGCGGTCCATGTCGATCACGGGAAACCAGGGTTTCCAGGTTTCTCCCCCGGTGGCGGCAGCCGCTGCCTCCGGGCGATTCATCTGCCGCGTGCCGCGGGCGGCTTCAACTGCATCCACGATCTGCAGCACATCCTCGCCGCTGATGTCGCGCACGCAGACCTGACCGCCTTCAGACTCGACTTCAGGAGGAGTTCCCTGAAACCGGCCCAGCACGATCACCGTGGCGAGCGGTGCTGCAGCGGCATTTCCCCGACCTGCCAGGGTCACGGCGTATCCCCGATCGAGCAGCTGCGCGAATAGTTCGCGACGGTCTGCCGCCTGGAGCGGCTCAGCGCCAGGGCCTTCGTAGAGCACTACGCGGGGGGGCGTTGGGGCAGCAATCACGGCGTTTCTCCGCGAGGTGAGGTGGCGGGCGGCTCCTCGCTTGCGTGCGTGCGATCCGGCCCACTCGGGGGATTTCCCGCAGCCTGCATGCCAGCCAGGACGTCGATCGCCGAATCCGTCCGCATGTTGTGAATCGTGACACCCTCTTTCGGGAGGGAGGCGCCGGCTTGCGTGAAGAGTCCGCGAACCGCCCGCGGCCAGCAGGCCGCAATCCGCAACGTTCCCCCACCGCTCGCGAGTTGCTGCAGTTGGGGGTCGCGGCGAGCGGCCATTTCGCAGAGATCGGGAACGGCCTCGAAGGCGCTGCCCGATTCGGTCAGGCCTGCGAGCACCCCATTTTTGACCTCATCGGGCACGACCTGCGCGTAGGCGCAGCGACAGTAGAGCAGTCGAGGCTGCGGCTCACCGGAGGGATTGCAAGGAAGGTCTGTCATACGGTGCTGTTGGCTGAGGTGCTGGCCAGGTCCTGCGTTGACGACGACAGCTTTCGCTGGCCGTGGGGCAAGGTCGGATAGCTTCCGAAGTCATTGAACCAGTACCGCTTAGCGAAGCGGTACATCCAGTGCTTCTCTGGAATCTCCCGTCCTGGAAGGTCCTGGCTCGAGCGGGGTGTCATGGCGAGGAGTTCTTCGCGAGCCGTCCCGCGTTGCGTGGTGTCGCGGGCCTTGTGCCGGTCAGCGATTTCAAGCACGAGCCGGGGATTCTCCAACACCACGCAGCCACGGCTGTGCTCGGCCGCTGCAGCTCGCATGTCTGCCAGGAACTCCGAGCCGGTGACCTTGTCGTAGAACGAGCCTCCGTTCACGTTTTCCACCGCAAGCTGGATGATCGGGCAGGGTTCGATGTCACCGGAGGGCCCCACGTGATGCGTCAGGCCGATGGCCATTGGGCAGAGGGCCGATCCTTTGCCGTCGTAGTAGGCGTCGACGATCACGATCGGGAGTCGTGCCCTCGCCTCTACCACAAACCGACGCACGCGGACCAACTCTTCTGGAGAAAGCGCGAGTTCCGGCGAGGAGTCTGGGCCAACCGGGCGATAGCCATGGAACCAGGCGTAGTGCACGCCCATCGAGATCAGCTTTTTCAGCCAGTCATCGTTCAGGAGTGTGTCGAGGTTCGACCGGCACAGGCTTGTGGCCACACCGGTGACCAAGCCAGCATCAAGACAGGCCTTGAGCCCGCGCAGCGAACGATCAAGAACTTGTCGAGAACCGCGACGCTGATCGCTGACGACCGAATCCCCTTCGATGCTCACCAGGGGTGTGGCATTGCCGAGTTTGCGGAGGCGCTGGGCAATCTCGGGCGTGATCAACTGGCCGTTGGTAAAGATCTGGAAGTAGCAGTCAGGGTGCCTTTCGAGGAGGTCGAGTAGGTTGGGATGCAGAAACGGTTCGCCCCCGAGCAGCCCGAAGAACGCGTTTCCGTGTGACTTGGCATCGCGGACGATGCTGTCGAGTTCACCGAGGCTGACCATCTCGCGTGGTGACTGCACGTCGACCCAGCAGCCTTGGCAGCGTAGGTTGCACGAGTTGATCACCGAGAGGTGCAGGAACGGAGGGAAGATCACCCCCTTCTTGCGGCGAGCCTTAAACCGCTCCACGGAGAGCATGCCTTTGAGGCCGAAGTTCCAACCAAACTTCACAAGGCAGTTTGGCGCGACCGTCGTCGCCATGCGGTAGGCAAGTTGTGGCAGGATCATGGTTGGTGCCCCGTGAGGGCTCTTCCGAGGGGTTGAGAAGGCCACTTAGGAACGGGCGGCGATCCGGTGGGTCGGCACCGGTTTCCCCGGCCGGAAGTGCTCAAGGTGGATGATCTCGCAGGGGCGATCAACTCGCAAGGCATCGAGGGACATCTCAACCGCAGCCTTGAGTGCTTCCGGCGATGCTTCTGCACGGAGGTTGATCAAGGTACGGCCAATGTCGACCGGTTCGGCGAGCCGATGCGACACGGCCGGAACGTCGGCCGTTCGCACCAGGTTGGCTGCCGCGAGTTCGTAGGGATCACCTTCCACGCTGAGTGTGGCCTTCATGTGCGCGATTTCGTGCCCCAATTCATCGAGCGATTGGCGAATCCGCTGCATGAGGTCCACCAGGAGTGCGGTGCCGTCGTATTCGTCGGAGTCGGCCGAGCCGATCACAACTTCAGCGTTGAGCCAGCCGAGCAGCGACTCACCATACGCATACTCGTCGTAGTCGATGTCGGCGATCGCGGCGGCCTGCGATCGGCCTGTGAGCATCGCCTCAAACCACGGCTCAAGCCCAGTGTTGTCGCGAGCGGAGCAAATCTGAAGCGTGGCTGCCGGGGCCACCTCGGCCAGGGCGTTCTTCAAGCGGTTGAGGCGATCAGAGTCAACGAGGTCCGCTTTGTTGATGACGATGATCTCGGCCTCTTCGAGCTGCTTGCGATAGATGTAGCAGACATGCTCCGACAGGCTCGCCTCAGCGAGCCCCAGCACTCGTTCTGCCCGGAGCGGGTCGACGACCACACTCACTGGAGCAACAGCGAACCGGTCGCCGTAGATCTGCTCAAGAGGAAGGCTCACGGTGGCAACGAGGTCGGTGCAACTGCCCACGGGTTCGGCGATGAGCACGTCAGGTGCTGCCGCATCTACCAGGGCATCAGCAGCTTCCACGAGCGAGTTGAAGCGACAGCAGAAGCAGCCGCCAACGATCTCCTCCACAGGCAACTTCCGAGCGGCAGCCAAGGCGGTGTCGACCAGGCTGCCACCTTGATCGTTGGTGACCAAGCCAACCTTGAGGCCACGCTCGGTGAGCCATTCAGCGAAACGCAGGATTGAGGTGGTCTTTCCAGCGCCTAGAAAGCCGCCGATCATCACATAACGAGCAGCGGCTTGGCCTTCAGCGACTTGCATACTGCCACTTCTTTCAGTGGAGACGACGAGGTTGGCGTGAACTCGTCACGATGACGATAGTCCGCCATCATACCGGGATGCTTGGAGCCGATCGATCGTCTCCTGAAGTAGGGCGATGTAGCCGTGCACATCCAATGTTTCTGGCTGGGGCAGACCGTCAACCTCGTAGAGCCAGCCCTCATCATAGGGGGAGGAGTGGGTCAGGCAGGCTTCGGTGGTAAGCGCCGGGTTGGTCCCGACAAACCTGCCGTCAGCCACGCAGAACAGATCGCTGACTGCTTTGAAGCCCTCCACGCTTCCCAACTGCAGGCCGGTGTGGACAGGCTGCCCGGGGGCCACTGCTAGGTGCATCTCGACAAGTTCGCCAAGCATCCGCGTCGCGAACTTGGTGAAGCCGACGCGCCAACGGCCCTGGTGCGAGGGATTGGCTGGCTCGCCGGTGGCGTCGGCGTCGGCAGGGCGGAGCCAGAAGTGCGACGTCGCGTAGCGATAGCCCACGGGGAACCGTGCCGAAAAATGAGCGTGGCGAAAGCGGACCGTTTCCATACTCAGGGAGCCTTGCCGTCGTGGTCACGAAGAAGAGGAAAGGTCGCCACTGCCAACACGCTACCGAGGAGCGGGGCTTGGATGTAGATCCAGAGCATCTCAACGTTGCCTGACACGACCGCCGGTGTGATCGATCGTGCGGGGTTCATCGAGGCGCCACAGATGGGGCCTGCAACCATCGCCTCCACGGCGATCACACTGCCCACCGTGATCCCAGCAAACATGCCGCGTTCCTTCGGGCCGCTCGACACCCTCAGGACCACGACCATCAGGATCCAGGTCAGCACGACTTCCAACACGAACGACTGCCAGGCAGAGCCGGCCGGGAGAGTGCTCCCCAGCGTGGGGTGTTCCGGAAAAAGCAGTCGCAGCAAACCGCTCGCTGCAAAGCCCCCAGCGAGTTGTGCCGACACATACGGCACCACCATCGCCAGAGGCAGTCGTTTGGCCACCCACATGCCAACCGTTACGGCCGGGTTCATGTGGGCTCCAGAAATGTCGCCGATCGCATGGATCATCGCCATCACCACCAACCCAAACACCAGCGCGATCCCCACGTGCGTGATCGACCCTCCCGACACATCGTTGATCACGATGGCACCGGTGCCGGCAAACATCAGGCAGAACGTGCCAAACACTTCAGCAGCAAGTTTGTGCAGCATTCGTCTTACCCTCCTCGGGGTGTTTCTCGCAGGTGGGCGAGCAGCCGCTTGAAGTCGTCTGGCATCGGGCTGGAAAACCGCATTTCCTGTCCGCTGACTGGATGCACAAACCCCAACTCGGCGGCGTGCAGCATCACGCGGCGGGCTCGGGAGTGGTCGGGAATCCGCCGGCCGCGCGGCGAGGTGTACACCCGCTCGCCGCAGACAGGGTTGCCCTGTTCGGAGAGATGGATGCGGATCTGATGCGTGCGGCCGGTTTCAAGACGGCATTCCACGAGTGTGAACTCGTGGCCGAAGTGTTCCAGCGGTTGCACGTGTGTGATCGCTTCTTTGCCGTGGTCCCCTTCGGTTGAGCCACGCCTTCCGTCACCGCGGTCTCGAATGAGTTGCGTGCGAATCGTGCGAGCAGTGATGCGGCCGACGCAGATCGCCACGTAGCGACGGTGGGTCGCGTGCATGCGGAACTGCTCGGCGAGAATCCGACCGGCCGGCACCGTGCGAGCGAAGACCAGCAAGCCACTGGTTTCCCTGTCGATGCGGTGCACCGCCTTCACGGGGCCACTTCTCGGCGACTGCTGCTGCCGCGCCCCCAGGCCGCTCCGTCTTCCGCTGCGAGCCACGGTGCGGGAA
>JBMTLP010000087.1:0-9770 GCA_049433245.1 Pirellulales bacterium | reverse complement strand
GTCCGGTGCATCGCTGGATGCGTAGGTGCCGACGGCGAGGCCTCCCATCGTGCTATGCAGGTAGGTGATGGGAGCGCCGATCGAGATGGTGGTGTAGTTGTTTGGGTCAAGCGCATCAGCGGCCATGGTGTTGAGATTGCCGCGGAACGAAAACGCATATCGATTCGGGTCGCCGTCGAGCACATAGGTGCCCACGAGCCGCACGTCGTCGGTGATCTGCCCGTCAGGGCTGACGAGCAAGTCCGGGCCGTAGACCGTTGTCGCGGTGCCAACACCACCGGGGTAGTTGATGGCGTAAGTCGAACCCGTGGTGGTCCCGTCGAGCGCGCCGACGTACAGCAGTCCACTCTCGTTACCGCCAGACTGTGTGGTGCCGGTGATCAGATACTCACCGTTCGGCCGTTGTCGAATGCCCGTCCAGGTCTGCACGGGAAGAGCGACGGCGTCGCTGCTATAAGAGTCGATGCTGGCAACAGGATCGTCGTTCCCGATCAGGTTGCCGCTCGCTCCCGGCACCAGCCGGATGCCATCGCTGCCGTTGGGCAGTGCAGCGGTGCCATCGAGCGTGGTGCCGATGAGGTTGGAAGCGACTGTGTTGTTGTCGCCGTAGATGAGGATGCCCTGCATCGCATTGCCGCTGATCAGGTTGCCGGCAGCGGTAGTGCCGATCTGATTGTCAGCCGACATGGAACCAATCACGACGCCCGCGCCCGTGTTGGCCGATGCCGTGGAACCGTCGGCAAGCACACAGATGAAGTTGCCCTCTAGCACAAGGCTGCCACTGAAGAGTGAAACGCCTGGTCCATCGGCGGCCACGATCGAAAGTGAGCGGAGGGTGGATCCCGCGCTACTTCCAGTCAGGACGAGCCCGGTCTCACCAGCGAAGTCGACCGTGATCACGGGCGTGGAAGCGAACCCTGGAGCCGTGCTGCCATCGATCGTGACGGTGTCGGTGATGGTTGGAAGAGCGGACGTGAGTTGGATCGTGCCGGCGACGTTGAAGGTGATCTCATCAGCGCCGGGGTTCGTGTTGGCCTCAATCATCGCATCCCGCAGCGAGCCGGTGCCTGCATCCAGAAGGTTCGTCACGGTGTAGCTTGCCAGGAGCGCGCGAGCCTCGAGCGACTCAAAGCGGGCGGCTGCTGTGAGCCGTTGCCGGCGACGGAGATTCCGTAAGCGAACAGTGTGCGAGGGCCGCCTGATGGATGTGATGAGACGAAGCATTGAAAGCCTTTCCCTCGAGCGTGAAGTTCCGCGACGGCCAGCGAACCGTCAAAGGTACCACCTAAAACGTCCGAGACGCTGCGAGCCGCTCACCACAGCAGGTGCCGCACCATCGTCCGCAGTCGAGATCGGGCGAAAGGGCTCGTACGGGCTTTGCATCGCGTCAACAATGGAAAGAGGCGGCGAGAGTGGTTCCTGAAAGACCTCAACACGCGAGCAAGCTGATGCCGATCCGAATCCTGCACACCGCAGACAATCACATCGGGCTCCCCTTTCATCGCTACGAGGCGACGGTGCGAGCGACGCTCGCTGCGGAGCGATTTGAGGCGCTGTCTCGATTGGTGAGCGAAGGCAACAGCCGGGACGCACACTTTTTCGTGATCGCAGGCGACCTCTTCGACACCACGCGGGTGAGTGTGACCGACATCAAGCGGACCGTCGATGTGCTCAAAGGCTTTGCCGGCGTGGCGGTGCTCGTGCTGCCTGGCAATCACGACCACATCGCAGGGCCTGAGACGGAGGTCTGGAAGCGGTTTCGCCTGGCGAGTGAAGGCATCGACTCGATCGAGCTGTTGGCCGAGCCGCAGGTACGTTCGTTTGAGGTGGACGGCCAGAAGGTGCAGTTCTTTCCCTGCCCCTGCCCGTCGAAGACTGGCAGTGAGCCAATGACGGGTTGGGTGCACAAGGCCGCAAGTCAAGCGGCATCCGGCCTGCGGATCGGCGTGGCTCATGGCAATGTGCCAGGCCTAGGACTTGATGCTGCTGATCGCTACTTCTCCATGGATCGCGGCGATCTGGAAGCGGCCGGGATGGCCACCTGGTTGCTCGGTCACATTCACGTTCCCTTTCCCACCTCGGCCTCCGGCGAGCGGTCGCCGTTTTTTATGGCGGGCACCCACACGCCCGACTCCATCCGCTGCCGACATCCAGGCTCAGCCTGGTTGATTGAGTGCGAACGTGAGGCGGTGGTTCGTTACGAACGGCTGGAAGCCGGCGGCATTCGATTTCTGAGGCTCGAGCGAGAACTGCGATGTGCCGACGATGTGCTGGCCTTGCTGACTGAGGTACGTGGTGTGGAGGCCGGGGCGACGGTGCTCGACTTGCAGCTCAGCGGCAGGCTCACAGCAGACGAGCGACGGCAGTTGGAGGCAGGCTTGAGCGCGGTGCGAGCTCAATTCCTGAGCCTCACCGAAGAAACCGACATCCATGCCGCGATCGATGCGGCAGCTGTAGCGGCTCGATATCGCGAGGCAGGCCTTGCCCACCGGTTGCTCACGGCGCTATTGGCTGATGAGCAGCATCCTGAGGCTGCCACGCTCGCGCACGAACTGATTGAGGAGATCTCCAAGTGATGCAGCTGCGCACGATCAGGCTCCATCCGTTTGGCCGGTTTCAGGATCAGTCGTGGGATCTCAGCCAGCCACTCGTCGTGATCCACGGGCCGAACGAACTTGGCAAGAGCACGTTGCGGCAGGCCATCTTCCATGCGCTCTTCACGCCGACCAAGCTCACCCCGCGAAAGCTGCAGCAGTCGGTGGGGACCTGGTTGCCCCTCCCCAATGGCGATCATGCGGAGATCACCCTCACGTTCGTCGCAGACTCTGAGACCTGGACGTTGCACAAGCGTTTCGGGGCAGGGCAGGTATCCCGGCTGAGCAATGGGCAGACAGCCATCGCCGATCCCGAAGGTGTGCAACGCCGCTTGGCAGCGTTGCTCGTGCACAGTGAGGCGACGTATCGACACGTGCTCTTTACCGGGCAGGCGGAACTTGAACAGACGCTCGAGGCGATCCGAGCCCATGCTGGAGAGTTGAGGGATGTCCGTGATCTCATGAAGGCAGCCGGCCATGCGGCGGCTGATATCGACGAGCAGCAGCTGCGGCAGGCGCTTGAGCAGCGGTTGGAGAAGGCGTTTGCCCGCTGGGATCGGCACCGCGAGCGGCCCGAGCAGCAGGATGGCCAAGAGAAGGGAATCGCAAACCCGTGGAAGCGAGGGGCCGGTGCGGTCACTCAGGCTTGGTATGCCTGGCAAACACTCGTGCATGAGCATGCCAGCCTGCTGCAGATTGAGCGTCAGATTGATGAGGAAGTTCAACGGGTTGCCGAGATTGAGCAGATCGCACAGACGGCAGCCAACTTCGTCAGCCTCTACGGAAGCCTGCGGGAAGGACTTGCGGAGCGGGGACGCCTCGAGGAGCGGGTGGCACGGCTGGTGAGCGAAGAGGCAGGGCTGGCGAAGGCGTTTGCGCAGTGGCCAGCCGCCGACGCAGCCGTGCGTGAGTGGGAGCGGCAGCAGCCTGAGTTTGCCCGCCAAGCTGCCAGTTTTCAGGCGGAACTCGACGTCGCGCGAAAACGTCGGGACGGGCTCGCCCGGAGGGAGGCCTTCGCCAAGGTGCAGCAGGCTCGGGGTGCCTGGGAAGAAGCCGTCGCAGACACGGGGCGGCACCCGCATCCCGGGGCTGAGCGGCTTGCCGAAATCGAGCGACTGGAGCGAGAGATCGCGGCCGCGGAAAGCAAACTCGCTTCGCGAACCCTCGCGTGGCGGATCTCCGCTGCCGAAGCGAGCGAGGTGGGGTTTTCACAGGGCCTGCAGCCGCGGCAGCAGATGAGCGTTGGTCCAGACGCGGTCGCGGGAACAGCTGAGGCTCGCGTGCAGCTGGATGTCGCGGGGATCACGTTGGTGGTGGAGAGTGGCAATGACGATGTGTCGGCACTCATGGTTGCCGTGCAAGACAACAAGAGCCGTTTGGCCACGCAGTTGGCAGCGTGCGGGGCCACCTCGTCGCATGCCGTGCGACAACTCGCAGAGCGACATGCTGCGGTCACGGGGATGGCCTCAAGCAAGCAGGCGATCTACGACGCCTTACTGCAAGGAAAATCGTTTGAGCAGTGGACGGATGAAATCCAGGCAGTCGACAGCCTGCCGGCCACGCGAGATCCCTCGCAGATTGAGCAGGAGATGGAGTTGCTCCGCACTCGGCGAGCGGAGGGTGCGGCGGCGGTCACCCAGCACCGTGAAGCGATCGAGCGTTGGGCGGCTGCCTACGGTGACTATGAGCAGCTCGGGGAGGCATTGCTCGGCCAGCGATCGGAACTCAAGAACGCCCGCGAACGATTGGCATCGCTGCCGACATTGCCCGCGGGGTTTGCTTCACCGCAGGCGTTGCTCAGTGAGCTGGATCAGGCTCAGACTCGCCAACTCGAGGCTCAGCAAGAACTCACCACCCACAAGGCAGAGGTCGCACGGCTGACCGCCTTGCTCGGCGAGCGTCGAAGTGAAGATCTTTCCGAGCAGGCCGACGATGCCCAGCGTGCGTTTGCGCGAACGCTGGCACACGCGAAGGCCTACCTCAGAATCCGTGACGAACTCGATCGGCTCACGCAGGACGTCGGGGAGGATCCACTTGAAGCCTTCGCGGAGAAGGTGACAGGACTCTTTGCGGGTATCACCGGATCCTCGGCGTCGGTGAACTTTGAAGGCCAACTCCCCGCTGCCGTGGTGCGGGACATGGTGGAGGTGCTGCCGGCGCAGCTGTCACACGGCGCGGGTGGGGCACTGGCGCTCGCTGTTCGGCTGGCGATGGCCGAGGCATACGGTACCGAAGGGGGCGGGTTTGTGATGCTCGATGATCCGCTCGTGCACTTTGATGCCGGGCGCATGGGGGCCGCTGCGGAGATTCTCCGAGAGTTTTCGCAGCACACGCAGACGCTGTTTTTCACCTGCCACGATCATCACGCGGAGGCGGTGCGAGGCACGGCGAAGGTGCCGTGATGGGGCGTCTGTCAGCGGATCACATGTCGGCGAGCCGCTCGGCGAGGCCAGTTGCCCGGCGGATCGGCGTGCTGATCGCGGCTTCGATCACGTCGCGAGGGCCGATCACCGTGACTTTCCTGCGAGCGCGGGTGACGCCGGTGTAGAGCAGTTCGCGGGTCACGATTCGGCTCGGCTGCTCGGGCAGCACAATCACCGCGTGGTCGTACTCCGAGCCCTGGCTCTTGTGGATCGTCAGGGCATGCACCGTGGCCACGTCTTCGAGTCTGGTGACTGGCACGCTGGTGAGGTCGTCGGGCAGGCCGAAGATGGCTTCCATCCGCTTACCCTGCGGCACGACCACTCCCACGTCACCGTTGGCGAGGCCCAAGGCGCGGCTATTGCGAGTGATCATCAACGGTCGGCCGGCATACCAGGGGTCGCCGGCCGGGATTGCCATCCGCTTCTCGATGCGACTGTTCCAACCGCTCACTCCCATCGGCCCATCGCGATGCGCACAGAGCACCTGCAGTTGGCTCTTGGTGGTGAGCACCTCGGCGGCGCTACGGCGGCGAGCGGCCGTTCGCAAGGCCTCGGCATGGGCCACCACGTCTGCGACGGCGTCGTCGAGGCCGCTGCGATCACTCGGGTCGACCCATGCCACCGCAGAACTGCCTGAGGCAAGGACCTCGAAGGCCGTGTGGGAGGCGTTGTCACGAATGGCAGCGGCGAGCGCGATAATTTCTGCTGCTTCGGCGCGATGAATCGTCGTCAGGGTTTCGATGCACGCGTGCAGCGGGGACTGGCGAAGGGCGTCGTTACCAAACACAGCGAGATCCCCCAGTACCGTGCCTGCGTCGACACTGGCCAACTGATCAGGATCACCTACCAAACGGACCAGCGCTTCCGGGCGGACAGCGACGAGCAGGTGGTGCATGAATGCACTGGAGAGCATCGAGGCTTCGTCGACGATCACCATGTCGTAGGGCAGGGGATTGCCTGCGTGGAAGGTGTAGCGACGGGCTCGGGATGGGTTGTAGCCAAGCAGTTTGTGAACAGTGCGGGCCGGTTCTGCGGTGACGGCAGCGAGCACCGTCTCTGAGGCACCTGCATCGAGGCACCGCTGCCGCAGCACCTCGCTCATCCGCGCGGCGGCCTTTCCCGTCGGCGCGGCGAGGGCCAGCCTCGGCGGAGGGGCGTCGGCAGGCAGCGACGAGAAGTAGGCGACCAGATCGTGGGCGACCTTGGTGGTCTTTCCGGTGCCTGGGCCGCCCAGCAGGATCTGAAGGCGTTGCTGGGTCGCCCGCTTGTGAACCGTGCTGGCGATCGCAGATTCCTCATCATACGAGCGACCAAGGTAGAGCCGGCTCCCATCGAGAATGAACGGGCGACGGCTGCCGGGTGGACCAACCAGCCGATCGGCGGCAACCAGAGCCTTGGTCCATGTCGCGACCTTGGTTGGCCAGGCAGACGAATCTTCACCCAGCAGATCAAGGCCAGCCGCCCACTCGCGGATGCGGTTGAAGTCGACGCAGGTGTGGCCATCGCGGACCGTTCGCATCGCCAGGCACATCGCCAGACAAGCGAGCCGCATTGGTTGCTCGGCACCATCGCGACGGGCCATCTCCACGAACATCGTGACGGCTGCGATGTCGTCTCGGCTGACCACGCCGTGGCTGCGGAAGTGTTCGAGCTCGGAGTCGAGATTCATGGTGACGTGTGTCGTCATTGGCCGACTCCATGCCGAGGTGCACCTGCGAGGACATCGCTGAGCTGTTGCCACAGGCCAGCAGGTGCCTTCCAGAAAAACACACCGCTCCGCCGGCCCGCCTCATCGGCAGGGGTGTCGCATCCTTGCATGCCGCGGATGAAGGCATAGACCACGCCCGTGATGCACGCATCAGGATCTGCATCGGGCAGTCGCCAGCGCAGCAAGCGAAACAAGGCCGTGCCATAGAGCAGGGCCTGCAGCGGATAGTGATGCTCGGCCATGGCGGCTGGAAGCAGTGCGGGGGCATAGGCGGCAAGAGGATTGGGCGTACCGCTGCGATGGAGTTTGTTGCTCTTGTAGTCGCAGATCAGCAGACGCGGAGCCGCAGGCGTGCTTCCCGGCAGGCGAAGGACCGCGTCAATCGAACCGGTCAGCAGGCCGCCGAGAGGGATGTCAAAGGTCGGGGTCGCGAGCGTGTCTGCGTAAGGCCTCAGCGGGTCGTCAGCTGCGAGTGCTGTCTGGAGCAACTCTCCGATGCGGCGAGCCTGCAGCCCCTGGTCGAGTGAGGCCAGGCCGAGTGAGAAGTCGACTTCCGCAAGTCGATCATCGGGCGGGATGTCGGCCAGGGTGATGTCGCTGAGGTTTCGGCCAAGTGGGGTTTCTAGGCTCTGACAGAGCACCTCGATGAGAGGCTCTTTCCAGGCCCGCTGCCCAGGGTGAGTCACCCGCTCGTTGACGACACGCTGTACCTCGGTGCGCAGCGGACGCTGGCCCGTGTCGATGCACTCGAGGATCGTGTGGATCAGGCTGCCCATGGTCGTGCCGGCCGGGAAATCGAACACCTCGCGGCCAGACGTGGCTGGTGAGGGCAGTTCCTGGTCAGTGACGGCTGGTATCGCTGCGGGCTCATCGTGGCCCGGCGTCTCCAAGGCGTCGAGCGGCAGGCTGCTGCGGCCGCGTAGGGCGACGAGGCTTGAAAACGACACGCGTCGAAAGGTGCGACGGACGGTGGGTGCCGGGGACACGTCGAGCTTCTGCGGAGGAGGTTTTTTGCCAGAGCCAGACTTTTTTTGCTGGCTGCGTCTCTCGGGGGCGACCACTGCGATGCCGGCGGGCACCGGAAGTGTGGTTTCGAGCAGGCTCGGTGTGGCAGGGCCCGTCTTTGTCGGGCGACCTCTCGCGACAAGCAGGGCTAGGCTATGTTCGGCACGTGTCGCGGCCACATACAGCAGACGCTTCACCTCATCTTCCTCGGCGGCACGACGCCGGGCTTTCGCGTGGGCCGACTCCTTTCCAACAGCAAAGCAGAGGTCGAGTTTTCGCGTGCCGTCCTCGTCATAAAAAACGATTGGCTGTCGCGCACCTCCACGGTTTGTTAGCTGCCAGAGGTCGGCGACAATCACGCACGGAAACTGCAGTCCCTTGGAGCCGTGGATGGTGAGAATCTTGACGGCATCGGCATCACTTTCCACTCGGCGGCTGACCAGTTCGTGGTTGTCGTCCATTGCCGCGAGGCGGCCAAAGACCGTGAGCGCCTCCTCTGGTGTGCAGCCTCGACGTGGCCCTGCCGCATCGATCACTTCAAAGATGTGCAGAAAATCGGTGATGTTGCGCTCACCCTGACGCCCGGCGGCGATCCGCTGCATGATGGCGATGTCGGCTTCGAGAAAGGCGGCAAGAGCGGCCAAGCCTTTTGTGGTGAGCAGAGATGCCCACCGATAGAGCACGTCCTGAACATCGCCGAGCACGTCGTCGGTCAGCGAGCCGACGTCGGTGAGTGAGTGTCCGAAGAAGACGGTGGCCGCGACGCTCCGCACACGACCCGTGTTGGAGGGTTGTTCGATCGCGTCGAGCAGCGAGCGGATCTCCTCGGCCATGGCACTGGTCATCACGCTCGACGTGCCGCCCGTCACGGCCGGAATGCCAGCTGTGGCGAGTTCCTGCTGGATCAGTTGGCCGACGTTTCCCGCTCGGACCAGGACGGCGATGTCTTTTGGCTCAACACGCCGCTGCCGGGTGCCTGAGCGAGATTTCAGGGGACCGTCGGCACAGTCGAGCCTTGCATCATCGAGCAGCGCGATCACCTGGCCGAGTACCGGCTTGGCGAGGGTGTGTTGGTTGGTCGCCTCGCCAAGGTCGACAAACGCCACACTGGGCGAGCCCGTGATCTGCGACGTTTGGCGATTCGCGGGCGCGCTGACGTCGAGATAGCGGATGCCGTCTCCAAAGGTCTGCCCCGCAAAACCCGCGTTGAGCACGTCGAGCAACGGTTGGTCGGAGCGGCGGTTGGTGGTCAGGGTGCGGTGGGCTTTGGCGTTCTCGGCGTAGGTGAGATACGCCCGTATGTCTGCACCGCGGAATCCGTAAATCGCTTGTTTGGGGTCGCCGACGCTTACCAGGGCTCGCCCGTCGCCACCAGGAAAGAGCTTCTTGAAGAAGGCCCACTGCAAGCGGTCCGTATCTTGAGCCTCATCAACGATCGCGAGCTGAAACCGCTGCATCAGCGCCAACAGCAGGTCGGTGCGGCGTTCGTCGCAGACAAGCTCATAGGCGAGCCGAAGGAGATCGTGATAGCCCGGTTGGGTCGCCGAGGCGGCCTGCACACGCTGCACGCTTTCGCGGAGCAGGGCAGGCAGCTGGTCGAGCCGTGAAAGCTCGGCCTCGTCGAGCGAACTCATGCCGCGATCGATCCAGGGCTCGAGGAACGGGTCTGCGAGCAGCTGTGAGACGAGCGGGCGGATGCGATTCTCGTCCCACCGAGATCCGGTGCGGGCGTGGCTCACGACCACGTCATTGACCACCTCCGCCAGGAGCCGATCGGTCACCGAGGCATCCACCACCGCTGCTGCGTCGACGCCAGCGGCCCGCAGCACCCGGCTGCAGACACCATGGATCGTGGAGATGGTGGCGGTGTCGAACTCCGCCAAGGCTCGTTCGAGTCGGTCGATCCGCGGGGCGATTTCCTCGGCGGTGCCCGCGCGGAGTTTCTCGACGATCACGTCGCCGCAGGCATCGGCTTCACTTTTGAGCAGCGCGATCGTGTCGACGATCCGCCGCCGCACCCGGTCGCGGAGTTCGGCAGCG
>JBMTLP010000086.1:0-9785 GCA_049433245.1 Pirellulales bacterium | reverse complement strand
GCTTTTCCCACAGCCAGCCAGTCTCGCAGCGGTGGGCGAGGTCAGCATGAGCTGATCACGAAGAACATGCCGACGCTCGGGGCGTCACTGCGACACGCCGGCGAAGGCATCCTGGGGCCTTCTCCCGCGTGCAAACCACCGGTTCGAAGTGAGCCGGCTCCAGCCGGCCGTCTCGTCTGAGGCGGTTGTTGCCGCCGCAGCCTGGGCACGCAAGCGGAAACTCGTCGCCGACCCGGGCCATGAGCTTGAAAGCATTCGTCGGGCCCTCCGCGAACTTGTTTTGAATGCTTCGTGCCTCACGTTTTGATGAGCGCCACAGCCGTCGCATAGACTCAGGATCGGGAACTAGATTTGGCGATTCCCTCATCCGCGGCATTCTCAGAAAGGGCACTGCATGAGCCTCTTCGCCTTTTGGGGACGATCAATGGCCCTGCTTGCCACCGTCAGCTTGATGGCGACAGTCTCGTCCGTGGCCGGCGGAGAAACAAAAACTGAGGTGTATGCCACCCGGGGCGATCGTGAACTCACCATCACACTCCACAACCCACAGGACTGGTCAGCTGATGATGCCCGCCCGAGCATCATCTTCTTCTTTGGTGGAGGCTGGAACGCCGGGAGCACGGAACAGTTTGTGACGCAGGCCGACTATCTGGCCTCTCGTGGCATGGTCGCCGCGCGAGCCGTCTATCGTGTGAAGAGCCGCGACGGCGTGACTCCGGATGAGTGTGTCCGCGACGCCCGCAGTGCCGTCCGTTGGATGAAGAAGAATGCCAGGAGGCTTGGCATCGATCCGCAGAAGCTTGTCGTCTCCGGCGGATCAGCGGGCGGCCACCTCGCTGCCTGCATGATGATCGATAACAGCGTTGACGCCGCTGACGACGATCTCACGATCAGCACCACACCCGCCGCCATGATTCTGTTCAACCCAGTGCTGACGTTTGAGCCACCGCCGCTCAAAGAGCGACTCGGAGACCGCCAGGATCTCGCTGACAAAATCTCGCCAACTGCCTTTCTCAATAAAAACACGCCACCTTCTCTGATCCTGTTCGGGTCCGACGACCAGTTGCTGACCTTAGCCGAGCCCTACTGGGAACGGGCCGAGGAGTTGGGCGTCCGGGCCGATCGGTTTATTGCAGACGGGAAGGGACATGGGTTCTTCAACCGCTCACCATGGCAGGAACGGACGCTGATCGCAGCAGATGCTTTTCTGGTGTCGCTTGGACTCCTTGAAGGTCAGGCGACCCTTGAGGCCCCCGCAGACGAGCCCGCACCAACTCGCCGCAGGGCACGCACGAACTGACCGACCTCACATCAGCAACAAGCCCGCATCGTCAGACCGATTGCGTATCAGCATGCCGCGTTTCCTCTGCCACGCCGCAGCAAACGTTCGCGGGCTGGGGAGGCAGGTCAGCGGCGTCCCCCTCCGCCACACCACAGGGATCGTCACCTCATTCCTCAGCACGGGTTGAGAAAACGGGCGAGTGCTCAAGGAATGGCAAGATGCGAGAGCGTGCCAAGGAGATTTGAGATGCGCAGGATGTCAAAGCCTTCTCGTCGTTACGGGATCGAGCGACGGGATTTTCTCCGCTACATGGCTGCGGTGTCGGCGATTCCGATACTGCCGAATCTCACCAGCAGCCAGGTCGTGGCCGCGCCACGCTTTCAAGACACACCGTTTCAGTTCGGTGTTGCCTCGGGAGACCCCGAGCCAGATGGCATCGTGCTCTGGACCAGGCTCGCTCCACACCCACTCCTCCCCGGCGGCGGGATGCCAGCGGAGACGGTGCGTGTGCAGTGGGAGGTGGCAGTGGATGAGGCCTTCAGCAGTATCGTGCGACGGGGTGAGGCCCTCGCAACACCGCAGCTTGGGCATTCGGTCCATGTGGAAGTTGATGGGCTTGAGCCGCACCGCTGGTACCACTACCGCTTCCACGCGGGCGACGAGACGAGTGTCATCGGGCGGACACGAACCGCTCCAGCCGTCGAGGCGTTGCCCGAGCGGATGCGGTTTGCCTTTACCTCATGCCAGCACTACGAGGTGGGCTATTTCAACGGTTACCCACACATGCAGCAGGAGGACCTCGACCTCGTCGTGCACCTCGGCGACTACATCTATGAGTACGGCGCGGCGGACAATCGTCCGCGGAGGCATCTGGGCAATGAGATTGAGTCACTCGCTGACTACCGCCTGCGGTACGCGCAGTATCGGCTCGATGAGGACCTGCAAAACACGCATCGACTCTTTCCCTGGCTGGTGACCTGGGACGATCACGAGTTCGACAACAACTACGCCAATCTTGTTTCCGAGGAGGAGGGCATCTCGCCGGAAACTTTCTTAGCGCGGCGAATGAATGCCTATCAGGCCTACTACGAGTTCATGCCGCTGCGTCGGAGGTCGTTCCCGCAAGGCCCGCACATGACGCTCTACCGCAGTTGTCGGTTTGGACGGCTTGCTGAGTTCTCCATGCTCGACACGCGGCAGTACCGCACCGATCAGCCCAACGGCGACCATCAGAAGCCCCTTGCCGGCAAGGTGTTTGACCAGCAGGCGACCATCCTTGGCGACCGGCAAGAGCACTGGATGATGAGCACGCTGCTCGCATCGCAGTCGATCTGGAATGTGCTCGCCCAGCAGGTGATGGTCGCTCCTCTCAACCGTGGCACACCCGAGGAGGCCCGCTACAGCATGGACCAGTGGCCTGGCTACGACGTCAGCCGGCGTCGGCTGCTGCGATTCCTGCACGAACGGCAGGTGCCCAATCCCGTCGTGCTTACGGGCGACATCCACGTCAACTGGGTGAATGACCTGCAGCTTGATTTCCAAGACGAACGGTCGCCGATCGTGGGGACGGAACTTGTGGGCACGTCCATGAACAATGGCGGCAATGGTGGCAATGTCATCGAAGAGTATGAGCGGGCCGCACGTCAGAACGACTTCGTAAAGTGGTACAACTCAAATCGTGGTTACGTTTCGTGTGAGTTGACACCAGCCGCCTGGACAACTCACTTCCGCACGACCCCATTCGTGGATCGACGGGGATCACCACTTGAAACCAAGGCCAGTTTCGTGATTGAGCAGGGCAAGCCGGGGGCGGTGCCGGCGTAGGACTGGCCGGATCTCGGTGTTCATGCACCTCATGGTGGAGGCGGCCTCTCAGGGCGGAACGGGTGTGGGCAGAGAACAGTGAGCGGTCTGGCCAAGGCTGCTCCGATAACGAGTGCGGTGGAGAGAAACGATGACTGGCCAGAGACGGTGGGTGCTGGGGTTGCTCCTGTTGATGGCGTTCCCGCCAATTCCTGAGGCACAACTCTCTCGGGCGTATGGAGAGTTGCCAGAGGGCCTGATCGTTCACCTTGATGCAACGGTCGCCGAGGTTGGCCTAGTCGATGAGCTGCGAGATCTGGCGGTGGCGAACCGAGTGTTTGTGCAGCCGGAGGAAGCCGCGCGGCCAGAAGTGGTCGCCGTTGGTGAGAGTCGCGTGCTGCGGTTCGATGGCGTGGACGATCATCTGCGGTCTGTGGGGACAGGGCTTGAGAGCGATGCGTTCACGCTGTTTGTGGTGGCGGCTCCGCATGCGAATCCAGGTGATTTCCGGGGTTTCTTTGCCGCGAATGCCTCGGGCCAACGTGACTATGAATCGGGCTTCAACGTAGATCTTGGTCCCGGGCCGTCACGTTCCTTTGACGTACTCAACGTCGAGGGGAAGGGCTTTGGTGGTGCCCAAGACCTGCGCCAGGCATCTACGCCGTTTGGTGGCCTGCATCTGCTTGAGGTGGTCGCTGATCTCCAGGCTGGTGAGATACGCCTGCTGGTGGATGGAAGCGAGGAGGGAAAGCGACCGTTTGCTGGAGACACGCTGTCACTTGATGAGCTGACGCTTGGCGGTCGCTACTACACCAACGGTCCTGGGCCACAGCAGGTCCGCGGCAGTCTGGCGGGCGATGTCGCTGAGGTGCTGCTCTTCGATCGGGTCCTTCTGGCGGATGAGGCCACCGCGGTGCGCGAGCGGCTGCTTGCGCGACATGCCGCACTTGCCGAGTCGCTTCGCGAAACACCGCTGGCCGCACGCGACGGTGGTGTGCCTCTGGAACTCGTCAAGAATCCACCGCTCATTCAGATGCTCGTGCCGGGCTTTGAAGTTCGCGAGATTCCGGTGCAGCTGGCGAATGTGAACAACGTTCGGTTTCGTGAGGATGGTGCGCTCGTCGCGCTTGGCTACGGCGGTGACATTCATGTGCTTCGGGATACAGACGGCGACGGACTCGAAGACACTGCCACACGTTGGTTCCACAACGAGGGCAGTCTTCGAGGACCGATCGGGCTGCTGGTCACTCCTCCAGGCTATGAACATGGCGATGGCGTGTTTGTCGCTTCCAAGGGAAAGGTGTCGCTGTTTCTTGATCACGATGGCGATGACTCCGCTGATGAGGAACGGGTTGTGGCCACGGGCTGGCAGGAGATTACCCAGAACGTTGATGCCACCGGGCTGGCGATGGGGCCCGACGGAAGCGTGTACTTCGCACTCGATGTGGCCGACTACTCCAATGCGTATCTGCTCGATGCGGAGGGGAAGAGCCACTACGACGTTCGCAGTGAGCGGGGCACGATCCAGCGGATCAGCCCCGACTTGTCGCAGCGAGAGGCCGTCTGCACGGGCATTCGGTTCCCGATCGCGCTGGCCTTCAACGACCGAGGTGATCTCTTCTGCACCGAACAGGAGGGAGCCACCTGGATGCCCAACGGCAATCCCTTCGATGAGCTCCTGCATGTCCGTCTCGATGGGACTGCACCGCGATGGAACGTGACGGGGATGCAGCACTTCGGCTTCCCGCCGCGGCATCCGCGTCACAACCCCGGGGTGCTCGATGAGCCATCGACGTTCGACTACGGCCCCCAGCATCAGTCCGCCTGCGGCATGGTCTTCAATCCGGCGGTTGCCGAGCGAAAGCCGTTTGGGCCCGGGTGGTGGGCAGGCGACGCACTGGTCTGTGGTGAATCTCGCGGAAAGCTCTGGCGAACGACACTCGTGCCCACGGCAGTGGGGTATGTGGCGACCAACCAGCTGGTGGCCGCATTGCAGATGCTCTGTGTGGATGCGTGCGTGGCGGGCAACGGTGATCTCGTGGTCGCCTGCCACTCCGGTCCGCCCGACTGGGGAACGGGGCCTGCGGGCGTGGGAAAACTGTTCCGGATCTCCATGCGATCGGCCGAAGCCCCACGCCCGGTTGTTGCGTGGGCGGAAGGCCCGAGAGAGATTCGTGTTGCCTTTGACCGTCCGCTGAACCCCGTGTCGCTTGCCGGTGTTGCCGAGAAGACGGTCGTGGAATACGGGGCGTATGTGCGGGCGGCAGATCGCTTTGAAACGCTGGAGCCTCCCTATGCCGTGGTGCAGGCGCAAAAGATGGCACTGCGGCACCAGCTACGGGTGGTGTCGGCGGCCCTCACAGCCGATCGGCGGACCCTGGTCTTGGGCACCGATCCGATTCCTGTACAAACCCATGTGGCGGTATCGCTGCCGTGGTCGGATGACACCAGTACGACGCGACCTCGTGATGGCAGCCTCGTTCAGCAGGCAGCGATCGATGTCGATACATCGACCGCTGGAGTGGCGGTGCACTGGGTCGCCTCGGAAACTCCTTCCGCAATTGACGATCAACGGGCTGCAGACGCCGCTGCTTGGCTGCCCCACCTCGACCTCGCGGTGTCAGCGAGGCTGACAGCAGGATCCGCAGGTCATGACGATCTCTGGGCGAGGCTGCAGACGCCGGGAGAGCTGCAGTTGGCGACACGCCTCAATCTGACCCAACTGCTGCGGCCAGCCGTGCAGCCTGGCAGCCAGCTTGATCATGAGTGGCCACCAGAGACGGCAACGATCACGATCACCAGCGACCGGGAGATCGAGGTGGAGGCGAGTGTCGCGGGCTCTCCACTGGAGGTGATGACCTCGATCAATGCCCGAGGCGATGTGGTGGCCCGATTTGAAACCCCTGCTGGCGTGGAAGAGCTCGTGGATCTTCGTCTGTCGGTGGCAACGGGCGATAGTCGCCGTCCGCAACTGACGATCACGTTCCACACCAACGAAGATGGGACCGAGCGGCCGCTGCCACTGCACCGCTTCATTCTCCCTTGGGCGATTTCAACTGCGGATGAGCCAAGCACCGGGCCGCTGCAGGTCGCGGAGTTGGAGGGTGGCAACTGGGGGCGCGG
The DNA here is from genome assembly GCA_049433245.1 of Pirellulales bacterium. GTDB lineage: Bacteria > Planctomycetota > Planctomycetia > Pirellulales > UBA1268 > M30B53. The sequence goes on along the minus strand of JBMTLP010000086.1, from coordinate 3,577 downwards.
GCGGCGCGTGTTTCTTTCCGACGCTGCGGGCTGCAGCAAGTGTCACTCGGTGGCCGGCGACGGGAAGATGATCGGCCCCGATCTCGGCAACCTCGTGCACCGCGATTTCGCCAGTGTCTCACGAGACATCCGCAATCCCAGCTTTGCGATCAATCCAGACTTTACAACACACATCGTGCATCTCGCCGATGGCCGCGTCTTGACGGGCATTCTGCAAACGCGCGACGACAGCCTGATGCTCGGCGACAGCGAGGGGAGATGGACCCGGCTCGAGCGTGATGCGATTGAACTGATGGAGCCTTCTGCGGTGTCGGTGATGCCCAGCGGAATCCTCGACAAGCTTTCAGCGGAGGAGACCCGCGATCTGTTGACTTATCTGCTCACTCCGCCACCCGCGATGCCGCTGGAGTCGCCGCGTGACCCGCCGCCGGTGCGGTCGCAAGCGGAGGTGACTGCTGCACTTGCCGGGAGCGAAGAGGTGCGTGCCGCTCGACCTCTCTCGATCGTGCTCATCGACGGCGAGAAGGATCACGGCCCTGGCGAGCATGACTACCCCGCCTGGCGAAATCGATGGGTGCAACTGTTGGCAGCAGCTGAACAGGTGACGGTCACGCCGGCCAGTGAGTTTCCATCGCCAGAGCAGCTCGAGACGGCTGATGTCTTGGTGTTTTTCCAGCGAGGCAGTTTTGCCGACCGTCGTCCGCAAGCGATGGATGCGTTTCTCGCTCGTGGTGGCGGAGCGGTCTACATCCACTGGGCCGTGGATGGTCGTGATCGGGCTGGTGAGTTTTCGCGTCGCATCGGGCTGGCCAGCGATGCGGCCATCTCCTTCCGTCATGGGCCACTTGAACTCGCCTTCCGCGACGGCGCGCATCCAATCATCCGCAACTTCACGCAGCTGTCGCTGCACGATGAGAGCTACTGGAAACTCATCGGTAACCCAACGGGTCTCGATGTGTTGGCGACGAGTCTGGAGGATGGTGAGCCGACACCGCAGCTGTGGACAAAAGAAGTGGGCGAGGGGCGTGTGTTTGTCAGTATCCCGGGCCACTACAGCTGGACGTTCGACGACCCACTCTTCCGTATTCTGCTGCTGCGGGGCATCGCGTGGGCGGCCCATGAACCGGTCGATCGATTCAATGACCTGGTCACGCCCGGCGCTCGCATGAGCCGGTGAGGAATGAGGGAACGGATAGCCCGGCCAATGGCACTTCGGCGACCGTTCCCGAATGGATGAGCGGCGTCTGAGCCGAGTGCCCGGTGTGCCAGGCCCCCAAAAGTCGCCGCAGGAACGCCTGCCTTCCCCCTTCGAAGTGGCGGTCGCATGGCGTGTGCGCGGACTCTCTCCGAGTCCGGCGGCCGGGCGGCTTTGTCGTGACCTGGCACGTAGCAGACGCGAGTGATCCGGCCGTCCGGGCCGCGGCGTCGAGCAGGCGAGTGAGCCTGAGCCAGCGGATCACGCGGCGACGCTACTACGGAACTGTCACCCACCTTGACCCCGCGTACGACCACGGCTCGTAGGCCTGGGGACGTCGACGCCGAGTATCCGCGGCTCGTCGATCTCTCGAAGGAGACGATCGCCGACCTCGGCACCATCTTTCCCGAGTACGCGGGCAGTGAGTTCCGCCTCATGGGAGTCGGCTGGCATCAGGGCTGGAACGATCGCGTCAATCAGGAATGCAACGACGCGTACGAGGAGAACCTCTCGAACCTGATCCGTGATCTTCGCAAGGAACTCGGCGTCCCCGAGCTGCCATTCGTGATCGCTGAAACCGGCATGACCGGCCCGAACGAGAAACATCCGCGAGCGCTCTCGCTGATGGTGGCACAGAAGGCGGTCGCCGAGAGGCCCGAGTTCAGAAGAACCGGCCAGCGGCACCAGTGGCAGCAACTCGTACGGGGGCTTTGGACATGCGGGATTCCTCTTCAAAACAGGGACGATGGCGGCAGGCAGGGCTGCCGCGAGACCACGTTGATCAGCGTGGACCTCGAATTCGGCTTGAAAACCGCACGCCGGTCAACGCCCGTCCCGCATTCGCCTGCCTGGCCATGAAACGCCTCGCGTGGCGTGCAAAGCCCGTCGCGTGGGGGCAAGGCGGGCAAGCATGGGCTCGGCTCGGGCGTAGAGGGAGGCAGTTGGCCTGTTCGGCGGTGCTTACCCGATGTCGGGGGCCGGCTCATCCGGGAAGGCATCCGACCAAATTGCTTGGTAGTCGTGCGCGAGGCCAGCGGTCACGATCGAGTGATGCAGACGGTTGAAGTCGATGTCACTGCGGCTTTCGCGGAGCACCATGGCAGCATCGGCACGATCGATGATGCGACCTGCCAGCAACTTCATGACAATAAGATCATCTGGCCTCACGACAGCCACTGCCACATCGTTCCCCGGGAGTCGCCGTGTCACGGCTCTCAAAATCGCTTCCCGTTGGAAGGGCGTCGTCGCCAGCAGCACATCAAACTGGAAAGGCATCAGTGCATCGCCCGGTAGGTAGGTGAACTGGACGATACCTTGGTCGTCGATGATTCTTAGGGGCGGATCGTGCCTTGGCCGGAAGCCGGCCGTGACGAGGGCTGCCGTGAGTTCATCGACCTGATCTGGAGATACCGCCACGAGCACATCGGCATCTCGGGTGTAGCGGGCATGATTCCATGCAGATAGGGCGAGCCCGCCGACCAGCGCCTTGGGGGCGGCGATTGCCTGCATCGCGTTCCAGCCTGCCCGAAGCGTGGCGAGCACGCCTTCACTCGCCATCATTTCCCTCCGGTTCGCGAGCCCCGCAGCATGCGAATCTTGGCGGCGGTGCTCTCTGCGTTTCGCCGTTCGAGCCACTCCAGGCACGCCTGCCGGGCGGCGTGATCCGAGCCGAGCCGCTGGCAAAAGCCATCGTAAATGAACCGGTCGCCCTCATCGACCAGTTGTGCCCACAGCCGGATTCGATCAGTGGGCGAGAGATGCGCAATCCCCGGCGGGGCAAACTCAGGTCGAGGAATGAGTTGTGACGCACTCATATATGTGAGTGTATCTGACACGCCGCTTGTCACCAGCCTGAGCGGCCCAGGCAGGTCCTTGGGGTGGCAAGGCGGGGAAGCAGTTGAAATCAAGGCTGAGAGTGACTGTGGTCGGCGTTGGGATGACCGCACATCCTGAGCAGTGACAAGGGTGGGAGCGAACCGCGCGGCTGGGGCTGTCGATCAGCACTTCAAAGCCGGCGTATCCCATCTACGCAGGAGCCTCCGGCGAATGGCGCCAGTCCTGCGGGCTCTTTTTGCTCGATTGGCTCCCGGATTCCCGGTTCCCGCAGACGGTGTCCGGGTTGTCTCTCTCATCAGTCCGTTGACTCTCTTGAGCACTTTGCGATTGGTCGCCTGCCAGTGGAGGGAGTCTTCCCAGGCCTGCTCCGCAAAGACCAGCTTCATTCAGCCAGTCTCCGCTCCATCCCGTCTCCGCCGTCCAGGCTGGAGATCGCTTCCAGCAGTCGCTTGGTGTTTCTGGGGGCGCGGAGGAGATCACCGGCGCGGAGTCTCTCCGAGTCCGGCGGCCTCGGGGCTTTGTCGTGACCTGGCTGGCGGCAGCGGT
>JBMTLP010000085.1:0-9791 GCA_049433245.1 Pirellulales bacterium | reverse complement strand
CGGACTCGGAGAACCCCTGGGCGTTCTGGATGCGAGAACTCCAGGAGGGGCGAGACGCCCTCGAATGGTCTGACCAACGCGTCGACCACGACTGGCGGCTGCAGGCGCACAGTGACGGCATGAGGTGGCGGCTGCTCAACGATGCCGACCAAGTCGTGGTCCAAGGCGGGCGAGCTGACTGTGAAACTACCTACGAGCGGCTGCAGGCTGCCGGCACGATTCCGACGGTTCGCGGCCCAACCGTGATCGTGCTGCATGGGCTCGGGCAAAGCCGTCACTCGATGCAACCACTTGTCTCGCACCTCCGCACCACCCTCGACGCCACGGTTCTCTCCGTCGGCTACGCCAGCCCGCAGGCGGGGCTTGAGGCCCACGCCGAAACACTCGACCACGTCATCGCCGCCCTCCCCCAAGCCACGACACTGTCGTTCGTGGGGCACAGCCTCGGCAACCTCGTCGTTCGCCGGTGGATGTCGACTGCTCCAGCGGCCACGCTGGCGAGGGTGCAACGCATGGTCATGCTCGGCCCACCCAACCAGGGATCCGAACTTGCTCGGCTCGCCTCCCGGGTCTGGTTTCTCGCGATGCTGTCCGACGGTCCGACCCGACAACTTGGACTGGATTGGGATCAAGTCGGTAGCCAACTTGCCATCCCGCCCTGCGACTTCGGCATCGTAGCCGGGGGCACTGGCGACAGCCGTGGAATGAGCATGCTCCTCACCGGCGATGATGACGCAATTGTCACGGTGGAAGAGACCCGTCTGGAAGGAGCGTCTGACTTCCTGTTGCTCCCGGTACACCATGCCGACATGATGCGAAGCAAGGCTGTTCAGCAGGCCGCGCTGTGCTTCTTACAAGAAGGCCACTTTCCCCCTGCCCCTCCAACTGCCCCTCCCACTGCCTTGCCTGCTCCAGCAGTGCAATCGCAGCCCCTTGAACGAGGCCGGCCGTGATGGATGCGGACCAACCCGCACAAGGAGACGAACTGCCAGCAGTCGGACGTCTCGCCGCCATTGACTACGGACGACGGAGAATGGGGATCGCGATCTGTGACCGCGAACGGATCTTGGCGAGCCCACACCTCGTGCGCCAGCCGGGTAAGAACCAGGTTGGAGAGGCGTCTTTTTTTCGCACGCTCGTGGCAGAGGAAGACTTGGTGGGCTTTGTGGTTGGGCTACCGTTGCACGCGGACGGCCGCGAAAGTGACATGTCGCGAGAGACCCGCCGCTTTGCGATTTGGCTCGCGACCACCACGGGGCTCCCCGTGGCCCTGCAAGACGAGCGCTACACCTCCGCGGCTGCGGCCGGACGCCTCTCGGGTGTGGGCCTGTCACGTGGTTCGAAGAAGGCTCGCTCGGATGCCGTTGCCGCGCAGATCATGCTGGAAACATGGCTGTCACGCCGCAGCCGGATCTCACCGTCACCTCCGCTCGAACACGACGCTCCTGCCAACCCACCGAACAAACCAGAGCCGCGATGAACACCAAGCTCACCACCGTGCCGTCTGCCCACGCCAAACGACGGCTCGTTGTCGGCTGTGGAGCACTCGGCATGCGGGTGGCCAAACGCTGGATCGCAGCGGGCGATCGCGTATGGGGCACCACCCGCAACCGCCCCGAAACGCTCGCGTCTGCGGGCATCGAGCCCCTCGTGGCCGACGTTGGACGCGATGGACTGCCGGCTTTCCCTGAGGTCGACACCGTGTTCTGGGCCGTTGGCTTCGACCGTACGAGCGGGATCACACCCCACGACCTGCACGTCGGAGGCCTCACTCGCCTCCTCAGCGCCATGCCACGGGCAGGTCGCGTGATCCTCTCCAGTTCTACCGGCGTGTGGAGCGACGGGGATGCGGACATCGTCAACGAACAGACGCCGGCGAACCCCTGCCGGCCATCAGCAGCTGCCCTGCTCGCCGCCGAAGCGGCGCTCCGTTCCCATCCGGCAGGGCCTGGCGTGGCCCTTCGCCTCGCAGGCCTCTACGGACCGGACAGGCTACCGCGGCTGGATGATCTGAAGGCGGGGCGTGAAATCGCCGCTGATCCGGGCAGCTGGCTCAACCTGATCCATCTCGACGACGCAGCGACCGTTGTCTGCTGCGTCGCCGACGCTGACACGGTGGCACCGCTCTACGTTGTATCGGACGGTTCGCCCGTCCTACGCGGTGATTGGTACGCCCGGCTCGCAACGCTCAACAACTACCAAGAACCGCGATTCGTGCCGCCACTCCCCTCAGGGCGAGGTGGCAACAAGCGGGTCGACGCCAGTTTGCTGTTCGCACAGATCCGACCGCCCTTGCAGTATCGGTGTGCACTGCAGGCATTGGATTGCATGCTCGGCCCAGGAACTCCAGCAGCGAAACACGCCTCCTGAGTTCCACGGCCAAGCATCCCGCTGTACAGGCTCAAGGAGTCTGCACAGCAGCCGAGGACTGCTGATTCGCCGCAGGCGATGCCGGCGTGAGTTGCACCAGGCTCGCAAGCCCACCTTGAAGCGCCTGCAGGTAGTCGGTCGTCACACGCATCGCTTCTTCAAAGTAGAAGTCTTGCTTGACGATCGGGCGGCGTAGGCTGTCACCCTCTTCGAGTTTCTTCTCCTCGTCGTCGGCTGCTTTGAAGTCGTTCCAGTGCTTCACGAACTCACTCTCGACGAGTGAGATTTCCTTCTCCTGCTTCCGCAACTTGTACTTTTCGATATCCCGCACCACCTTGCCAAACTCTTCGTCTGCAGCCACGCGAGCAGCCGAACGCTGGCGGAGTGTGTCAACGAGTTCGTCATTGACACGACCGGTGGACTCGAAGGAGGCTCGCGGCACACGATCAAAGGCGAGCGCGTAATCAAGATCCGACTCTCCCACCTCGAGATGCGTCGTGATGCTCGGCAGTTCGACATCGCTCTTCACACCTTCGTTTTGGGTGCTGTCTCCGGAAGGGCGGTAGAACTGCTGCATGGTGATCTTGATCGCCCCGAGCGACGGAGCGTTTGGCAACCGCTGGAAGAGTTGGCGACCAAGATCAAGCAAGCTTTGAACCGTACCTTTGCCATGCGTCGCCTCGTCGCCGATCACCAAACCCCGGCGATAGTCCTGAATGGCACCGGCCAGAATCTCGCTCGCGCTGGCACTAAATTTGTTGATCAGCACTACCAAAGGGCCGTCCCACTCAACTCCCGGCTCCATGTCGTCGTACTGCTGCACGCGATCGTCGGCATCTTTCACCTGCACGACTGGCCCCGTATCGATGAACAGTCCCGTCAGCGAGATTGATTCGGGAAGCGAGCCACCTCCGTTATCCCGCAAATCAAGTACCACGCAGTCGACGTTTTGTTGCTTAAATTCCTGGATCAGGCGACGGCAGTCGCGAGTGGTGCTCTTGTAATCGGCCTGCCCAGAGCGAGCCCCCGCCATGTCCATGTAGAAACTCGGCAGATTGATCACTCCTATCCGCCACGGAGTGCCATCCGGCTTCGTCCCCTGCTCGATCACTTCCCCACGGGCCTCGGAATCCTTCAGTTCGATTCGATCGCGAACGATGTCGAGAATCTTGGGGGCTGTCTGCCCCACAGGAATCACCTTCAGGCAAACGGTGGTGCCCCGCTTTCCGCGGATCAACTTCACCACCTCGTTGAGGTTCATGTCGACCACGTCGACCAGTTCGCCCTCTGTGCCCTGCCCCACCGCCACCACCCGGTCCTTCTTTTGCAGCCGACCGTCGCGATCGGCGGCACCGCCGGCCACGATCTCAGCGACCGTGGTGTACCCATCCTCGCTGCGAAGGCTTGCGCCGATCCCGTCGAGTTCCAACTTCATACTGATGTTGAAGTTCTCGAGCGTGCCCGGACTCATGTAGGTCGTGTGCGGATCCAAGCTCGCGGTGAGGCTGGTCAAGAAGGTCTCGAGCAGTTCGTCAGCGGTCATTTTCTGCATGCGTTTCGCAAAGCTGCGATAGCGACGAAGCAGTTTGTCTTGTGATTCCGCCAGCGGAGTCTTCTCCATCTTCTGCACGAGCAGGTCATACTTGATCCGCCGCCGCCACCGTGCTTCGGCCTCCTCCTCTGAGGCCGACCAGTCAACGTCGTCGCGATCGATGACGATCGTCTCAGGCACTGTGAAGTCCAAATCAGACTGGATCAATTTCTCGATCAGCGGCAGACGCTGCTCAACCCGCGTCATGAACCGGCGATAGACGTCGTAGGCAAAATCGACGTTCCCTCGTCGAACAAGATCGTCGAGTTGGTTCTTTCTCTCGCCAAACTCCGCGATATCCGACTGCATGAAGTACATCTTCATGGGATCGAGGGCACCGATGAACATTTCGAACCAGCGACCAGCGATTTCGTCGTCGATCGGGCGCCTGGTCAGATGCTCTCGCTCGAGGTAGCTCCTCACCGCCAAAGTGATCTGGCGGTCGTTCGCTCCCGGCTCGAGCTGGCCAGCCGCCTCCTGCGCCCAAGCGGAAACCTGGCTGCTGGAGTTCATCACGAAAGCCAGCGACAAGACGGCAAAAGCAACGCCAAGAACCCTGCGCGAGCAGGTCTGCTTCAGAAAAAACCCTGCCGCTGGGAGGGTCCCCATTTCACCGGTTGTCCGCTTTGCCACGCCTGACCTCCTCAATGCTGTCTGGTCGTCCCGGAGCCTTTCCACCCACCGTTATCCTCTGCACGCCACCGATTCACTGGCCTCAGGCAGTCGCCTAGACACCAGCGAACTCACTCCTGGTGGTGGGTGAAGCGAAGCCGGACGTAATCCGACCTCTTGTATTGTTGCGACTTTCTGCAGCGGTGACGAGGTCGAAACCCCCGAGGGCGATCCCACCCGTCTGCGATTGCTCCCGCAAGTTCGCTCTCGGTGGACCTCCGGGCAGCCGCGGCAGCCCCCCTCAGTTGCAGGGGCGGTCCATCGGCCGCTCGCCGAGAATGCAGATGATTCCCTTGGCTCGCCCCTTTTTTTATACTTCGGCGGCATTTTCCCCTCCGTCTGCGGTTCGCCGTTCACCACAATCCCACCGCAGCGTCCTCCTCCCGCCATCTCCCACGCTTCCTAAGGTCGTGCCCGTGCCGACAGCGTCCCCCACTGCCGACAACCAGTCCGCATCGTGCGGACGCGCGGCATTGGTGATGCGAATCGCAGGAAAACCAGGGCCCACGTTCGTCCTCGACTCAACGCGAGAAAACGTGCTCGGGCGATCTGGTGAGATCGACATCGCACTCGCCGATCGGCTCGCTAGTCGCCGTCATGCGTCGATTCATTGTCAAGACAGACAGTGGGTCCTCACCGACCTTGAGAGCCGCAACGGAACCTGGGTGGACGGGCGGGCGATTCGCAGTGAGCCGTTGGTTGATGGTGCGGTCGTGCGGATCGGCATGACCGAACTCACCTTTCAACTCCTGAGTGACGATCCCGCCAAAAACGAGGCCTCTGCCCGCTGCGTAATTCGCTCGGGGCCCGTCGGGCAGCTTCAGGGGGATGCGATGCGTCGCTCGCAGTCGGTTGACTCCGAAGATGGCCGTCGCGGGGCGATGCTCTACCATGCCAGCTTGCGGTTGCTGGCCACGCGTTCGTCGCAGCAGTTGATCTGTTCGATGCTCGAGTTAGTGATTGAGCACACGGCCGCCTCCAGTGTTGGCTGGTTTCAGATCAGCCCGACCGCCGAACTCAAGGCCGTCTGCATCGTGCCACCAGGCGGCCAACTCGCATCAGCCATGTCCGCGCCCGTGATTCGCAGCACCATCGACCGGCTCGTGTTGCGAGAAGGGCAAGCGGTGTGGCTCCAGCCCAATCCAGCAGCGGGCGTGCACTCGGAACTGTCGTGCATCCCGTTGCTCGAAGGGGAACGACCACACGCAGCGCTCGTGGCCATGACACCTTCAGGCCGGCTCCAGGAGAGCGATTTCGATCTCCTGGTCGGTTTAGCGACGCTGGCTGCAGCCGCCTGGGACGGGCACGCGGCCTGTGAGCGTAGCCTCGATGTCACCGAAGAACCCGTCCGCAGCACCAGCCTGCAGCCTCAAAAACAGCCCCCGACGGGCGACGCTGACGCCGACCTGGCTGGCCTGAGCACGATCGAAATTTCTCCACCCCGGGACCTCACCGACGGGATGCATTGACGGGGCACTGGTGCTCGGCGTTGTCATCTTTTGTTGCCACCTGGCCGTTTCTCACACGAGCGATTTGGTCTCCTATGCCCATACCCCACGCCGCACGTGATGATCGCCCACGATCCATCACCGCTGTCACCGGACTCGCTCCCGCCACACGCCGCATGCTGGCGGGCCTCGCGCTTGGCTGCCTCCTCGCGAATCCCTCCCTGAGCCAGGATCTCCGCGTCGGCACCGCCTCATCGCCGCAAAACTGGCCACGCCTCCGCGGAAAATCTGCGGCCGGCCTCGGCGGCACACTCCCCATCACGGGCGGACTCTCCGAAGGCGAATGGGCTTGGACCATCGACCTACCCGGACTTGGGCACGCGTCCCCCGTCGTGCAGGACGGACGGATCTTTATCATCTCTTCCAACACGGAAACGGCCGCGCGTACTATCAGTTGCCACAATCTTGAGGATGGTCAACTGCGTTGGCTGTCGGACCAGGAGGCAACCCTCGACCACCACCACGTGCAAAACAGCCTTTCATCAAGCTCCCCCGTGGTCGACGACGCTGCGGTGTACTGGAGTTGGGCATCCGGCGAACGGCTCTGGGTGGAAGCCCTCGACCATGATGGCCGGAGGTTATGGCGCGTCTCGCTCGGCCCCTACGTGGCCGAACATGGCTACGCCGCCTCTCCCGCCGTGTGGGAGCAGGTGCTCATCGTCCCGATGGACCAGGATGGGCCAAGCTCCGTCGTCGGACTTGACGTGCGAACCGGGCAGCAACTTTGGAGACTTCCACGCCAGACCGCCCGCACCTCGTACGCGACCCCGCTTGTGCTCGAAGGCGACTCTCCCGTGGTCATCCTCTCAAGCATGTCGCATGGGTTCACCGCGATCGACCCACGAGATGGCCGAGTGCTCTGGGAGCGTTCCTGCTTCCCGCGGCGGACGGTGTCTTCTCCAATCACCGTCGGCAATCTCCTCGTCGCGACATGCGGCGAGGGCGGGGGCAATAACCTGCTTGTAGCCATCCGACAGGATCTGATCGAGGAGGGCCAACCCGCGGTGGCCTACGAACTCGATCGAGGCGTGGCTCCCTACGTGCCAACGCCCCTAGCCACGAGCGAGCGGCTCTACCTCTGGGGAGACCGCGGCGTGGTGACATGCGTTGACCCACTCAGCGGAGAAACGCGTTGGCGGGGAAGAGTTGGCGGCAATTTCTCCAGTTCCCCAATTGCGATTGGGGGCACGGTGCTCAACGTCTCCAGTGATGGCGAGATCGTGGTGCTGGCGGATGCCGACCAGTTTGAGGTCGTCGGCCGAAAATCGCTGGGCGAACCGAGCCGAGCCACGCCTGCCGTCGCCGGTGGACGCGTGCTCTTTCGCAGCGAGCGGAAGCTATTCGCGGCCAATCTCGCTCGCCCCTAACGGCCAGTGGGAAAAGGTCCTTCCGGGAACTCTGTGGGTCGGAGAGGCTGCTCCTGCCAATCGAGCGACGTTTCCTTCGAGTGAGCGGAAGGCAGGATGCCTGGAGCGAACGTCCGGCGAGATGGCACGGACGGCCTCGGCAACTTCAGAGCAACCCACAAGAATCCCGGATGGGCCTGGGAAAAGGCATCTGCGGCCATTGCCGCTGAAGCTGTGCTCCCCGTCCCCTTAGCGGGTTTCAACGTCTTTCAGTCGCGTCGTGAGGATTGCCACCACGCACAACACACCAACGGCGGTGACAAAAGGCAGCGTCCGCGAGGGGTGCAGCGAAAAGAGGACCGACCCCATGAACGGCCCGAGAATCCTTCCGAGCGAAGCGAACGCCTGATTCACACCCAGCACCTCTCCCTGATTGGCTGAGTCCGCTTGCTTGGAGAGGAGTGCCGAGATCGATGGGTTGATAAAGGCAAATCCGCTCACCGCGACGGCAGCAGCGAGGTACAGCCAACTCGGAAGTGAGAGCCCCCACGTCGGAAGCGCGTCGCCACGGCTCGCCCCGAAGGCGACTGCACCGATGCCCGCCAACCCCACGATCATCATCAGCACGCCCGCAGAAAGCAGACGCGTTTCTGGAAGTCGCGAGGCGAGTGGGCGGTAGCTGCCCCCGGCAAACATCAGCACCGCGCCGATAAACGCAAACACCAAAAAGTTCTGGTCGTCCGTCATCGCAAACGCCTGCTCGGTCAGCCGCGCGAGTGTTGCCTCGAAGTTGGCGAAGGCGAAAATCGCGAGAAAGTACGTCAACACCAGCAGGCCGAGCTGCGGCATGCGGAGCACGGCGAGCATTCGCCCGGGACCAAAGAAGCCCTTGGCTTTTCCTCCCCCTGGCCGGCGAGTCTCCCGAAACACGGTCGCGGCGAGGCACAGTGCGATGAGCGAAAGCAACGACGCGAGCGCCCCCACTCCCCACGGCTGCTGATCGAAGACGGCGAGGCCGAAGTAAGCGATGAGTGGTCCGAGCGTGAAGCCTGCCCCGAAGGCGATCCCGATCAGAGCCATCCCGCGGGCCCTCTTTTCTGGAGGCGTGCAGTCGGCAATCACCGCCGCAGCGGTGCCCACACTCGCGCCAGCGATGCCCGCCCCGATTCGTGAGGCGAGCATCAAGCCAATTGCCCACGCAGGCGTGGAGAAGGTGACGGCGTAGCCGTAGAGGGCGTAGAAGACCACCGACCCGCTCAGACTCAGCAGCAGAATTGGGCGGCGGCCAACCCGATCGGACACGCGTCCCCAGAACGGACTAAAGACAAACTGCATCAGCGAAAAGACGGAAAAAAGCACGCCGATCATCGTGCCGATCGCCCAGGGCGGCAGCCCCATCTCCGCGAGCAGCGGCTCGGCCTGCCGGGGCATCACGGGGAGGACGATCCCAAAGCCCAACAGATCGATGAAAACCGTGAGAAACACCACCAACAGGGCCGAGCGTGGCGGCAACTCCGCTGGGCTCGTTTCGTCACGGCCGGTGCTGACGGGCTGGATCATGGTGAGTTCCTGAGGAAAGGCAACGCTGCTGGCGATCGAAGCTTCGGGTGGTGAGCCTCGCGGAGCCCGCCGTGGGAGTCAAGGATGGGCTCCCCGGTCAGGAGGTGGCGGGATAGACGCCCCCCTACGCCGGCGTCTAGACTGATTTAAACTTTAGAAAAGTTGCCTCATGAGGGTGTGTAAACACCTCCTCCCCTTTGGCGCCGGCGAGAACCTGGTGTGCAAGGTCGTATGCTGGAACGCCCCTCAGATTCCAAGTCGAGTGTCGCTGCCGTGCCCGATCTGCCACACGTCGACCTTACCGAGGCTCTTGTCGCCGTAAAGCAGTTTATTGAACCCCTGCTCGACGACGCGGTCGACAGGCTCCAAGGGGCTCCTGATAGGCTCCGCGAGTCGATTCGCTACTCGCTCCTGGCTCCTGGCAAGCGTCTGCGACCTGCCCTGGCCCTGTGGGCTGCGGAAGCCTGCGGCGGAAGTTGGCAGGACGCCGCCGCCGGCGCGATGGCTGTGGAGATGATCCATGCCTACTCGCTTGTCCACGACGACCTGCCGGCGATGGATGATGACGACCTCCGTCGAGGTCGGCCCACCTGCCACAAAGCCTTCGACGAAGCGACCGCCATTCTCTGCGGAGACGCCCTTCAGCCCCTCGCGTTCGAAACGCTCGTAAGGCTTTTGCCAAGTTCTCTTGCAGGGCAAGCCTGCGGCATTCTGGCCCATGCTGCCGGCGCGGAGGCGTTGGTG
>JBMTLP010000084.1:0-9841 GCA_049433245.1 Pirellulales bacterium | reverse complement strand
CCCTTCTGGGCGCGGGCCACGTTGTGGAAGGCCAGACAAATCTGCTTGAGATTGTTCAAGCACTGACTGCGGCGGGCTGCTTCACGAGCCGACTGAACGGCAGGCAGGAGCAGACCAACCAAGACGCCGATGATGGCGATGACGACGAGCAGTTCGACGAGCGTGAAGCCACGTCGATGCTGCGGACGCAACGTCTTGAGCATGGGGAACCTCGCTGGGGAGAAAGAAAAGAAAAATCAACTCGTCGCAAGCCAAGTCAACCGAGGTCAACCACCGCCCACGACAATCCACACACACGAAACTGAAACAAAAGCGAACAGGATCTCAATAATGCTTACTCAACGGAAAGGTCGATCGTGTTTTCACCGGAAGCCACTTCCACCGACTTCGACCAATCCGCTGGGATGTTCGACTCTGGGCCGGTCGGAGCCTGCGAGCTGCGTCCGCCGCCGCTTCCACCGCCGGAGTAGGCGGACATGTCGACTTCACCAGATGACTGCTGCTCGAGCTTCACGGTGTAACTGCCAGCCATCGCGCCAGGCTTGCCCTGCGTGCCGGAGGTCAGCGTGTAGGAGCCATCGGCACCGGTGCGGCCAGAGGCGGACTCCATCGTGGCATCGGACGGCTGAAACGTGACGAGCACATCGGCCGCAGGCTGGCCACCGATGGTGACCTTGCCACTGACGGGATGCATGGCGGGGCCACCTTCGCCGCAGCCAGCAAGCGTGGTGACGAGGCCAATGCAGAGAACGAGTTGAAGTCGTCGTGAGAGCGTCATGAAAAATCCGGGATGCAGAAGGAAAACGGAAACGAGTGCTTAGTCCAGATTCAGGGGATTTTTCGCCATCACGACGCGGCTGCAGGGTGCGGTCATCCACACCAAATCGCTGGCACGATGTTCCGCAGCACCCGCATGAGAGCGTTGCGTTCCATAAGGGCGTACGTCTCCCCAGAAACCTTTGTTCGATTCTAACCCCGATCTTCAGCGAGTCAACGGAAAAATGCTTGATTATGGCACGGTAGGGCCAAGGGCACCTGGCGGTGTTGCCGCTGAAAGCATCGTTTTGACCCTTTCGCGAAGCCGACTCGCGACGTCTGTGCCTCCACAATCGGCAATGTAATCGGCGATCTCCATCTTGGTTTCCGGATTCGTGTCCTGCACGCTTGGTTGTTGCAGGATGGTCCGGCGGAGTGTGCGGCCTCGGTCAGCGAGGTCGGCGAGCCGGGCGGCTTCTTCCTCATTTCCCATTTTTCGCTGGATCACAGCCTGTTCGTGGAGGGCGATCGCGTCGTAGGGGAAAAGTTCTCGGGCTTTGAGGTAGGCCGTGTTCGCCTCCTCCAGTTCATCGCGGGTGCCTTGCACCCAGGCTTTGAATCGCCAGAAACGGTTGTCTTCAAGGGCCGTGGGAGGGGCCGCCGCCATCAGCCTCGTCACTTCCTCCACATCGCCGGCTGTTTGGGCCTTTTGGATAAAATAAGCGCGGGCTTCGATGTTTTCCGGGTAGGTATCAAAGAGTTCCCGCAGCCGGTTCTCTCGGCTCTGGGCGACGTCGGAGGTGCTGCCAGCAGCTGCGGTTTCTTCATCCTGGAGCGAGTCTTCCAGGCCGCGGTTGGCGAGTTCTCCTCGTACAACCGCCACTTCAAAGAGTTCTGTGCCAGGGTTCTCGCCCAGCCAGCGGAGGTTGACCGACTCCGTGTTGGCGAGTGTGAGCCAGTCGGACCCCATCAGATAGACGTAGGTTTCCGGCATATCACAGCCGACCTCGATCGCCTGCCGGGTGACTTCGGCGGTTTTCATCCGCTGCAGCGTGATGGCGTAGTAAAAGGTCAGCCGCTGCCGCGCTTCGCATGATCCCGGATCGAGGGTGAGGATGCGTTCGAGGGTCCGCACAGCCTCCGCCGGCCGGCTGAGCTGCCCAAACATCAGGTCGACCCGCTGCAAGAGCGCAGGAACTGTCTTGGGGTCGTCGTCGGGGAGGGCATCGAGATAATCGCCTGCGGCCCCGAAGTTGCCCCGCTCCATGGCCGCTTGAGCGGCGATGATCAGTGGATCGGCGAGCAGCGGCTCAAGCGCGGCCCATTCGATCGCCAGTTGCTCGGTTTCGGCCCAGTTGCGAACCTGTCTGGCCCCCAGGCAGTTTGCTCGCACCGCGTAGGCCCGACCCTTGTGCCAGTACTGGTAGCCCACCAGCACCACGCCGGCCACCACAACCACGCCAAGCACCACCTTGAGCCACGGCCGCACGATCGGGGCTGACGACGTTTGGGCAGACATCACAGCATCTACTCCTCGCGAGCGGGGGCCGACGCAGCGCCGGCCGCGGCGACCTCAGTGAGCGTGCCAGCCGCGTCGAGCAGGAAGATCGCCTTGGCACGGGGATCGGCCACGAGCACGCCATCGGCCGACAGGGCGAGCCCAACGGGGCCCTGCAGCGGCGCACCGGAGACGAACGGGGAGACTTCTCCAGCGGGGCTGACCTTCCAAATCGTCTTGGCATAGTTGTCGCTGACATACGCAGTGCCTGCAGCGTCGACGACCACGTCGTGCGGAAACTCAAATGCCCGCTCGGTCACCACGGGTTGCACCGATCCATCGGCGGATACGCGGACCAGCGGAGCCTCACCGGAGGCCGCGATCGCCCACAGCTGATCGTTGCCATCAACACACAAGCCTCGAGGCGCGGCAAGTTGCACGACTTCCTCTGGGCTGCCCCCAACTGCCGGCAGCTTCCAGATCCGCTGGGTTTCGAGATCGGAGACAAACAGGTCACCGCTGCTCGTGATGGCGATATCGACAGGGATGCCGATGCTGCCGCCCGTCAGCGGTGTGGGGGTGCCGTCGTCGGCGAGACGGTACACCTCGCGGGTGGCTGAGTCACCGACAAACACCGTTCCATCGGCGGCCGTCGCGACGGCTCGGATTGCGTTGAGAGGCGTGCGAAACTGCTTCGTTCCCTGGGCAAAGATCGCCGGAGCTGCGTCGCTGATCTTCCACACGCCCGGCAGGAGACGGTCCGCAACGTAGAGCACACTGTCGGAGGTGGCGGCGACAGCGAGCGGGTACTGAAACGTTGCGTCGGCCGGTTGTGCCCGGGCAGCCTGGGAGGCGACGGTACCGAGCACGCACAGGGCCGCTATGCGGACGCTCAAGTTCAACGCACGTGGGTGGACCCCGCGGCAGTTCCTCTCGAAACCTAACATCAACATGTGCATCATGAGTCGACCTCTGCTCCCCATCACTCCCGCGACAATCCTACCTCCAAGCGGTTGAACTCGCGACGGAGGGCCTGCCAAAACGCCGGTGTCTGTCGCCGCGTCTGGAACTCTAAAACATAGGCACGAAAGGCCTCGCTGTCTGGCGGAAGATCATCGGCCGCAGGTGGATAACTCCGCATCGACGCAAATGGGAGTGGTTCTGAGGTGTCGCCGACGGCGGTGGCAAGGTTGGCATCTTTGTCCCACCCAAAACTCGCCAGCACGAAATCCCGCTCCCAACCGGGCCTGTGGAGAGGAGGGGCTGAGAACCTGAGGGTCATCTCATCCCCCGCGGCCATCACCACCAGCCGATCGTCTTGGGCGGCAAGCAACGGTCGCACGTCGCCAAAGCGGGTGAAGGTTCCCTGCATCGGCGGCCATTTGGGGGCCGTTTCGACCTGGCCATACTCGAACCGCTCCGGACCCGCCCCTGCCACCTGCTCGATCCGAGAAAAGCCGCGGTGGTGGAGATCCGCTGCGAGCGGCCGCAACTCGTGGGTGACCAGTTCCACGGGGTTTTCGCCTGACGTGAAGAAGATCGCGTCCCAGGCGATTTCCATCGTGGTCTCGATCCGCACGCGGGGATCCTCCGCTGGCACGTGCCCGCTGAGGTCGACCGCCATGGTCTTTGTCTTGCCGCCAGGGAAGCCCATCATCGGCAGCACGGTTTTCCAGCCACCGGCGCCATCGGGCACCGACAGACTCGGCGGAGCGGGCAGGCCCAAGGCCGGATCCCGGCCTAGGGCCACGTTGAGACTGACCGTGGTGGGGTAGGTCCAACCGGTGAGGAAGAGGGTCAACTGCGAAGGATCGTCAATGCTGCCCAAGTCGAGCTCGAGCACAGAGGGCTCAGTCAGCCCCTGACGGAGTTTGCGACCAGAGGGCGGCAGGAAGACCCCATCCTCAGCGGCCACTAGAGGGAGCACATCCTGCCCATCACCGGTCAGGGCGGCGGCAGGCAGTTTTCGCTGCACCACCGTATGCAGGCGGAAGGCGGCGAGGTCAGGTGGCCCCACCTTCTCGTTGGAAAACACCTCTACGCCTGGCGGATGATCGATGGCAAGCAGCTTGACCTCATCAAAGTAGGCAGCTTCCCAGAGTTCTTCGGTGATCTGCATCCGATACTCGCCATCGGCTTCGATGAGCATGCCGCGGGGAATCGAGATGAACTCCTGGGGCCGATCCGGCATCAGCTCCCCTTCGCTCCGCTGCAGGCCCAGCGGGGCCGCCCAGAGGAGGTCGGTCACAAAGCGGTAGCCTTGGCCATCCCAGGTGTAGAGATACGGGCACGAGCCGAGCAGGATCTGCTGCTCGCAGATCAGCAGATCCGCCTGCGGCTGGAGGATGTTCTGCGGCACGCCGTTGAGCCACAGCACCCGCACCGCATCCGCCCCAACGCGATCGCCAAGGCCAAAGTGGGTGGTGCGTCGGCGGACAGTCTGAGGCTGGTAAAGGGCCCCCGCCTTGAGTTCAAGCAGGCTGCCCAAGCCATGCGCGTTGACCCGGCCACTCGGGGCAAAGTCGCCGCCTTTGATCTGCTGTGCTTCCAGATCGACAGCGAGCCAGTGGTGCGCGTTGCCTCCGGCATTGTCGAGCACAACCAACGGGTCTCCCGCGCATGCCAGGTCGAGGTCGCCATCACCATCGATGTCGGCGGTATCTAGGCCACGCACTCCGGCTGTATTGGCTGGCACGATGTTCGCGGCTGCAAAGCCCGCGCGGGCTCCCCGCCACGCTTGGAGCTGTTGAGGAGAAACGGTGATCACATCCAGCCAGCCGTCGTTGTCAAAGTCGACCGTGATGAGGCGTTCACAGGGGGCGGCATCGATAAGCTGCGGCGAGACCTTCTGCTGCGGCGAGGTGCCGGCCACATCGGGCACGAGCCAGAGGCCGTCAGGGCCTGCGACGACTGCGTCCCAGCGGCCGTCGGCATCCGCGTCGAGCACATCGAGGCTCTGGGCGGGGTGATCGAAGGATGTGGGGCGGTAGCGAAACTGCCCATGCCGCAGGTTTTCCAGGATGCCCACCCCCGTATCGCTGCAGAGCAGGAGATCGATGTCGATGTCGCGGTCGATGTCGACCGGCACGATCGCCACGATGGGCTGCTCGCGGGGGGGCATGGCGTCGGCTGGCGTGGCGTCGACGAAGCCCTGCGAGCCATGGTTGAGCCAGATGCGAAGCCCTTCGCCATCGCACAGCACGAGGTCGATCGGCCCATCGGCATCAAGATCGGTCGCGGCCGCGGCCCGCACAGCACCAGCGACCATGGGGAGCGGTACTGGCAGCGGTTCGAGGGAGCGGGACGCACCATCGGTGCCGAGCCGATTCTCAAAGCAGACGAGCCCGCCGCTGCCGTAGGCAATCAGGTCGAGGTCGGCGGCAGGGCAGCGGCGGATCGTCGCA
Organism: Pirellulales bacterium; assembly: GCA_049433245.1. GTDB lineage: Bacteria > Planctomycetota > Planctomycetia > Pirellulales > UBA1268 > M30B53. Next base: position 4,183 of record JBMTLP010000084.1, on the reverse strand, counting down.
GCGGCTGCCTCGTTAGCCGCGGTTCCCGAGGCCGCGACTTCGGCCTGTCGCTTCGCCTCATCGAAGTCGAGGTCAAGGTCGACGGTGAGCACCCCGTCGCAGCCGGCCGGCAGGGGAGCCGAGAGCGATCGCGTCCACTCCGTGCCCTGCTGCGTGAAGACGGTGAGGGTGGAGTCGTCACCGATCACGAGGTCGATGCTGCCATCGAGATCGATGTCGTCGAGCCGCACCGCCGAGGCGGGTGAGTCGAGCGGGAGCGGTCGCGGGAGGTACTCGACGGGAATGGCAGCCGCGTCTGCTGCTGCCACGGCCGCGGAACGCGCGGCGTCGGAGAGCCGTTCGATCACAAACTCCAGCGGATGGGGGTCGACCGATGCGCGGTCGCCTGCGGCCTGAGGTACCAAGAGATTGGCCAGGCCCCGCAGCGTGCCTGAGGCGGTGGCGGTGTCACCCGACTCCAAGGCCGCGATGCCCCGGTCGAGCATCTCCCGCACATCCGTCTTGGTGAAGGCGAGCACTGCCGGGGCAAAAGGCGCGATGGCTGTCCAACGGTTCTCAACCTCCTGCACGAGTGAGGCATCGGCAGTCAGGGCACCGCGATCGAGTCCGATGGCGGCCGCCCGCAGCCATTCCACCGCGAGCCACAGGTTCCGCGGGTCGGCACCACAGGCCTTCTGCAGGATGGAGGCATGGCCATCGCCTCCACCGGCGGTCTCGTCTCGCAACTGGAGAGCCTGCCAGGAGCCATACCAGGCTGCGGCATCTTCAGGATCGCTTTCGACCACCTTGGCAAACGCAGCGGCGGCGGCTTCGGCATCGCCCGCGAGCATCGCGAGTTTTGCCGAGAGCCAGTGGAAGGCTCGCGACGGCGTCTCGATCGCCGCCAGCCGTTCGAGTGCTGCCACAGCAGCCGTGAGCTGCTCGGCGGTGACCGGACCTTCGCCGATCGCGAGGATCGTGGCCACGGCAAGGTTGCGGGGTCCGAAGGGGTCGGCCGGCAGCGCTTGTGCGATGGCTTCCAGCCTCGGTATCGCGTCGGCGAGTTTCTGGTTTTCAAGTTCGGCGATGGCCAGGTTGGCCTCCTGCAGCAACGCCTCGGCCGTCTGCGGATCGAGCAGCTGTGGGCGTGGCCAGAGCCACCAGGCAGCGGTGGCGATGCCTGCGATCACGAGGGCCAGGCCGGTCCAGGTCAGCAATCGGGTTGTCATCAGGTCAGTCGCTCGGAGGAGTGGAAGGTGGCAGCGGTGGCTCGCTTGCCGTGGCGGCAGCTGCAACGGAGGCCCGCAGTTCGGCGATGGCCGGGTGCTCTGGTGCGACATCAGCCATGGCATCGATGGCGTGCGTGGCCTGTTCAAACTGCCGGCGATCGGTGAAGAGTTCAATCAACCGGATGTGGGTGTCGATGTCGAGCGGGGCTAAGCGGATTGCCGTTTCCAGCGAATCGACCGCCGTATCGCGACCGAGTTGTTCCTGCACGTGGATCTCGGCCATGATCGCATAGGGCTTGGGATCCTCAGGCCGATCCTTGTTCCAGGCGTCGAGAACGCGACGAGCGTCGCGAACTTGAAGCCGCTTGAGCGCCTCGCGGACAAACGCTTCGCAAATCTCAGGCAAGTCCGACCCAGGCTCCATCAAGAGCTCATCCCAGTGTGCCTGCATCGCTTGTTGCTGACCGGTTTGCGCAAGAGCAATCCACTGCTCTCGCTCGAGCTCGGGTACCGGCCAGCCAGCGTCGGCGGCCACAAGCAGCTGCGAGCGGGCCGAGTCGAAGTCACCGCTGCGGCGTGCAAGGCGGGCCGAAAGAAAGGCCACCTGTCCACGACGGGGAGAGAGCAGCGACGCGGCTGACAGCCAACGCCGGGCTGCAGCGTGCTCGCGGTTGTCAAGCGCGACCCGCGTTTGCCACACACAAAACTCGCCAGCTGTGAGCGCACACGCGGCCGCGAGGGTGATGGCCGTCAGGCTCTGGATGATCCTTCGCCACCGAGATGAAGAGCCGGACCGTGTGGGCAGAACCATCCTGAAAACATGCTCCGGCTGAACAGACGACCCTGCGAGTATCCCGCTGCTGCAAAGCCCTGGTCAAGCGGCAGCAGTCGCCTGCGCACGGTAGACTTCTCGACCGGAGATCGCTTGCCTCAAGAATCGCCAGAGAACGCCCCCATGCACCACCCTGAGCCCATCGAACGCCTCGTCAACCTGCTCGACCCTGCTGGTAACCTGATCTTCAATATGTCGTGTGACGAATCGGTGGCTCGGGTGGGCTCAGGAGATCCGGCCCAGGTTCGCGAGATCGAAGGGCAGTTTGCCCTCGTGCATCGTGATGGCAAGCAGATCCGTTTGGCTCGCTCGCTCGGTCGGCCGCTGCGGTACTTCATCGCCAAGAAGGCTGCGGGGCCGGTGCTGATCACGGCCGATCGCATCGACGCGATCCATGCGTGGCTCAAGCAGGAGGGGCTTGCCGATCAGTTTCATCCCTCCTACACCCGCATGGTGCCGGCGCATCACATCATGGAGTTGCAACTCCTTGGCTGCCCCGATCCGAATCCCACCTGTACGCGGTTCTTTACGCCCGTGCGGAACCGCTGGTCGACGAGCCTCGATGACATCGGTCGCCGCTACATGCTGGCCGTGCAGGAGGCGATCGATCACTGGCTCGATGCCATCGGCCCGCAGGAGCCGATCGGCGTGCTCTTTTCGGGAGGCATCGACAGCGGTGCCCTTGTGGTGCTGCTTCACGATCGGTTGCTCGCTCGCGGTGAGCCGGCCCAGCGTCTGAAGGCCTTCACCCTCTCGGTCGACGCCGACGGTGCTGATCTCCGTCAAGCCCGCGAGTTTTTGCACGCGCTGCACATGGACTACCTGCTCGAGGCGGTGGAGGTGAGGCCGCATGAGATCAACCTTGCGGATGCCATTCGCACGATCGAGGACTACAAGCCGCTCGACGTGCAAGCGGCAGCAGCGACCCTCGCTCTCTGCCGAGGGATCCGTGGTCGCTATCCAGAGTGGAAGCATCTTGTCGACGGCGATGGTGGCGACGAGAACCTCAAGGACTATCCGATCGAAGACAATCCCGAACTCACGATCCGCAGCGTGCTCAACAACCTGATGCTCTATCAGGAAGGCTGGGGCGTGGAAGCGATTAAGCATTCACTGACCTACTCGGGTGGCCAAAGTCGTGGTCATGCCCGCAGCTACGCGCCCGCAGCCACGCTTGGCTTCCAGGGCTTTAGCCCGTATGCCCTGCCCAACGTGATCGAGGTGGCGGAGGGGATTCCCTTCATCGAGTTGACCGACTGGGATCACGAAAAGCTCTACGCCCTCAAGGGAGAGATCGTCCGCCGCGGGCTGAAACTGCTCACGGGCCGTGACATGCCGGTGTTCCCCAAGCGACGATTCCAGGCGGGGATCAGCGCCGAAGGCACGGTCGACGCACTCTTTCCAGCAGACCCGCAGCTCTACCGCCGACTCTTTCAAGAGTGCTGGAGCTGACGTTCGGACGCTGAGGGTGGGTTGCCCGCTCGCGGTCGGAGGCGTGCCGTCGCCCTACCGCGGAGCGGTGTGTGCAAAGCGGTTGGCAGCTGCCCGGTTGAAGAGCCCGGCGGTGTCGTAGCACTGCAGCGATTCGCGGAGCGACTCGAGTGTGTCGGCCACCGCTGAAGCGCCCGCCGCGGCCCGTAGGATGGCGTCGCGGCCGGCGACGAGGTCCCGACGCAGCGACGCGGCATCGGCTGCCAAGAAACCACTGGCGTGAGGAGGGGTGCCGGCCTTCGCCGTCTGCTCAAAGCGGATCGTGGCGAGGAAAAAGAGCACACAGGCTGCCTGGAAGAGCTGCTGCTCACCCATGGTCACATAGGCCGCACTCACGAGTTGGTCGATCCAGCGGATCTCGTCGCAGACCGCGGTGCCATAGGTCAACCAGTCGTCGGTGACATGGCGATCGCTCAGCAGCAGATCGGCGAGCCTGGCCACCCCATGCACGGCATGCGCGATACCGGTGCTGTGGAGCGGATCGACGAAGCCTGCTGTTGTGGGCAGCATCGCCCACCCTGGTCCAGAGGCCTGCGACCAGAGCCGTTGCATGGGGCCCATCCCAGTGATGGGTCGCACGGCTTCGGCCGTCGCCATGAGAGACCACCGCGACGGATAGCGGCTGAGTGACTCGCTCCAAATCTTGCTGCGA
>JBMTLP010000083.1:0-9881 GCA_049433245.1 Pirellulales bacterium | reverse complement strand
GTGAGGTCTTACGGCCCTACACCTTCCGCGACAGCTACAGCCTCCGCGGCCACCTGCTTGGTATCCCCGCATCGCAGATGGCTGCTGCCATGGGGCACAGCCTTCAGGTGCATAGCGCGAGTTATGTCTGGAGCGATGCCGGTAGCACCGCTGCCACTTTTGAGCGTCTGATGGGGGTGAGCTGATGCCCCCCCTCAGCGTTCACTGGGCACACGAAGCGGTCCGCGGGCGGGGCCGCGTTTTTTGCGCCTTCACCCCACCCATGGGGCGCCCCGGAAATTGATTCACCAGATTTATGGCTTAAATGGTTGCCGGGGGCGGACACAACGACTAAATTCTCAACAACGCCACCGCCCGGCACCCCCGGCCCGTGACGACACACTCATCGCTCGCTATCAGCGCGATGTCTGCATCGTTGAATCCCAAGCCGTTTCGCCCGATTCAATGTCGCCGCCCTATTCGCACACCTAAGGGGTATTGCGAAGAATGGCGCCGCATAGAAGAGGAAAACGTGCGGGAAGTGACGAGACGGGGGCTACGAATCGAAGACACGGCTGGTTTCGGCCGTGAGCACTGGATTAACCGGTTCCGTCGGGCGCTGCAAATCGAATTGCTGCATAGCGAGGGATGGCCCATCGCAGGTTGATCCTGCGTTGATCCATGTCCAATCGAATCTCCACCCGTGAGGTGATGGAGCGGCTTGGAATCACCAATTCCAAGACCCTCTTCCGACGCCGCACCGACTACAACGATCCGCGTTGCCAACAACTGCTGCGCTTCCTGGAACCCGGCATCCATTTCTTCCCCAAATCACCCGGCGCCAAACAGCTGGTGTGGGACTGGGACAAGACAAAGCGTGCCTGGGATCAGGCCCTCGCCATTCAAGGCAAGGAGCCACAGGCATGACGATCTACATCGAGAACATTCTTTGGCAGCGGATGCGTTCGCTTTGCCACCAGGCCACACAGCAGGGCGTGCTCATCACCCCTGCCGATCTTTACGCCCAGGCCGTTGATTCACTGCGGCGTGAGCGCCTGCAGGAGGTGCAGGCATGAGCACCACCCCCGAGTTCATCCCGTTCTGCGAGCACGTCTGCGACGCCCTGGCCCTTTGGGTCCGGCTCGGCGCCGAACGGCTGCAAGACACCGACTGGAAACGCGTTGATCTCTGTGCGCCAGACACATGGCCATCTGACAAGGAGATCGAAGACGGCGGCTACTACTTCACCCGCAGCGAAGTCGAGGAGCTGCTGCGAGCAAGCGATTGGCTGGCCAGTGCAGGCAAAGCCCTCAAAGAGCACAACAACGAGAAATCCAATGGCTGAATCCACTCCCAACGATCGCCGCGTTCGCCACACCGATAAAAACGGCAAGCCCTATTACTCCGGCTCCCTCGGCGGCGGAAAGCTGCTGATGTTCCCGGTCAAAGAGAAGTCAGAGAACGGCCCCGACGCCAATCTCTACATCGTGCCCGCCGAACCCAAGGAGAAACCGACGGCACCTGTTGCCGACGAGGACTTCTGATCCCCCTCATCCACTCATCACATGACCCGCACCGCTTTCACGGTGTCGCGGGCGGCGGAGTTCTTCTCAGAAAAAGAGCTTCAGATGCAGATGGGCGCCAGCCGTGAACGCTGGCTGCCCATGCTGCTCAAGGAGCTGATCGACAACGCTCTCGACGCTTGTGAAGGCGCCGGGGCGCTGCCGTGCATCGAGATCACCGCCACCGACGACAGCATCAGCGTCAGCGATAACGGCCCTGGCATCCCCGCCAGAACCGTTGTCGCATCCCTCGACTATCTCAGCCGCACCAGCAGCAACAACCTCTACGTCAGCCCCACCCGTGGCCAGTTGGGCAATGCCCTCAAGTGCCTCTATGCCGCTGGCTTCGTCACCCATGGCCGCGGCGAAGTTGAAATCAGCGCCGGTGGGATCCTCCACCGCATCACTGTTGGCTTCGACGAAATCCGCCAGGAGCCGACCCTGGAGCATGACCAGCAGCCCACCGCCCACCATTCCGGCACCGTTGTAAAAACTGCGTGGCCGGGGGCAGCAAGCGAACTCGGCGGTTCAGATTTTCCCGTTCTTCAGTCCACTGCCGTTCACTTCGGGCTGTTCAACCCTCACGCCACCTTCTATCTCAACGGTGAGGTCTGGGCGCAACCACTCAGCGAAAGCGATCTCACCTTCAGCAAGTGGAAGCCGAATCGCAGCTCACCGGCTAGCTGGTACTACCGCCATCAGTTCAAGCAACTGCTCTGCGCTCATCTGGCAGGCCAGCCGCAGATGTACGTCAGGGAGTTCATCAAGCTGTTCGCCGGCATGAGCGGCAGCTGGTCGCAGTCCGCTGTGCTGGACGATCTCAAGCTGCAGCGCACCACCATCACCGATGCCTTCACTGCCGGCGGCGAGGTGGTGGACGCCAAGGTGGAAGCCCTGCATGACGCCATCGGCGCCTACAGCGGCGAAGCGATCAAGGCCAAGCGACTGGGCGTGATCGGCCGCGATCTGCTGGAGCGTCTGGCCGACTTCGGTGATGTTCGCCCTGAAAGCACCGCCTACGCCAAAGCGCTGGTGGAAGACCACTCCCGGCCCTTCGTGGTCGAGTGCTGGTTTGCTGCTCACTCAGAAACCAGAAAAAGCCGCATCCTGCTGCTCGGCATCAACAACTCCATCGTCCGCTCGATGCCCAATGAGCTAATCCGCGATGCGCTGGAGGACAGCCTGGTGGATCCATACGATCCGGTCACGGTGGCCATACACATGGTCTGCCCGGGATTCGATTACGTCGATCGCGGCAAGTCCCGCATCGACTTCGCCGACGATCAAGCCACCGCCATCACGCAGGTGATCGAAGCCGCCTGCAAGAAATGGAAGAAGGTGAAAGCCAGGCTGAGGCGGGAAGAGCGGGCCAGTGATCGCGAGCTGGAGCGGCTCTGCAAACAGCGCACCGTCAGCGTCAAAGAAGCGGCATGGGCCGTCATGGAGCAGGCGTATCTCAAGGCCAGCGGCAACGGCGAGTACCCCGCCAACGCCCGTCAGGTGATGTACGCCGCCCGCGGACAGATCCAAGAACTGACTGGCAAGCCGTTGTCAGATCAGTACTTCACCCAAACGCTGCTGCCGGATTTCCAAGCTGAAAACCGTGAGCTGACGGCCGACTGGGATGTTGTCTATGACAACCGCGGCAACCTGACCGAACCCCACACTCGCCGTGTCGTCCCGATCGGCACCGTGGCCGTTCGGAATTACGTCAACGGCTGGTGCAGCCCTGAGATCGGGAAGGTCAACGCCACCGTGCCGGTCATGCTCAGAACCAGCGGGCCTTCCGGCCGCTACAGCGCCGCCATCTTCATCGAGAAGGAAGGCTTCAGCGCACTGTTCGCCAAGGCGCAGACCGCTGAGCTGTTCGATGTGGCCATCTTCTCCACCAAGGGGATGAGCACCACGGCGGCACGGCAGCTGGTGGACAGCCTCAGCGCTGAAGGGGTGCCGATCTTCCTGCTGCATGACTTCGACGCAGCGGGCATGACGATCGCCAGGACGATCCAGGCCGACGGCCGCCGCTATCAGTTCGCTAACGATCTACAGGTGATCGACCTGGGATTACGGCTGGAGCAGGCGCAGGCCATGGAGCTGGAGCCCGAAGAGTTCTGCTTCCCCAAGCGGCAGAAACAGGATCCACGCGACAACCTCGTCGGCTGCGGCGCCACCGATGAAGAGCTGGCGTTTCTAGTGCAGGGCCAGAAGGGTGGCGGCTGGTACGGCCAACGGATCGAACTGAACGCCATGACGGCACCTCAGTTCGTGGAGTTCGTTCACAGCCAACTCGAAGCCCATGGCATTGAGAAGGTGGTGCCTGATGACGATGATCTGGCTGCTGCCTATCAGCACGTCCGTCGCCGTGATGCGCTGATGAAAAAAGTGGAGGATCTTCTGCAGCAAGCAGAAACCGAATCGGAGGATTTTACAACGCCGGACGATTTGGCGGATCGAGTGAGGGAGCTGATCGAGGGGACGACGGATTCATGGGAGGACGCGATCAAACGCCTGGCACGCGAGACAGATTGATCCACCGGGGGCCACAAGGCCCCCCTTTTTTTGTGCCCAGATCCCAGCGCTAGAGTCGGTGTCGCAAAACGTAATGTCTCACAGGGGGGCATCAGGGGCGCCCCTAAGAGTACAAATTATGGGCGGTTTTTATCCGCCGCAGTTTTATGGATTCACGGCGTTAAAACACTCACTAGCTTGCTGCTGTCGATCCAACCCACGACATGAGTCATGCCGACAGCAGCCCATCCAGATGCTCAGAAATCGACTGATTCCTTCATCGGCTTCAAGACAACTGCCGAACTGAAGAGTCGCCTTGAAGAGTTCCGTCGCCAAGAAGGTGAGCGCAGCATCTCTGATGTCTGCCGCCGTCTCCTTGAACACGGTCTTCGCGACTACGCCATCTGATTAATCACGGGCGCAGCGGGTCAGCTGCCGGGCCTTCGAAACCTCGGCTGATCCGCGCCCCTCACCTAAACCCGCACAGGTTCAATGAGTTATCGCGACCCTAGCGAGGGATCCCCTTCGCTTGCAAATCCCGCCGCTGCTCTTCATCAGCAGCACACCAGCGATGCCCTCGCCACCGTCAAGGAGCAGGCCGACGCCATCGCTGCTCTTGCTGCCGGGGGGTTCATCCCAACACCTGAGCAGCAGCAGGCCATCGACGGCATCCTCGGTTTCTGCCGTCAGCAGTCCGGCTCCACCTTCTGCTCCTTTGTTGGCCCTGCCGGCACCGGTAAGTCCACCACCGCCCGAGCTGTTCGCCAACGCCTCCTAAACGCCGGCTTTCGTGTTGGCCTTTGCGCTCCAACTCACAAAGCCTGCGCTGTTCTCGCCAAAGCCTGCGGTGTTCCCAAGTCCGACACCTGCACCTTTGCATCCCTGCTGGGCCTGCGTGAAAAACAGATCAAAGACGACGTTGATTTCGTTCGTGACTGGCGCAGCAAACCCAAGCTCGATCAGGCCGATGTCTGGCTGGCTGATGAAGCCAGCATGTTGCACCCCAAGCTCCTGGCCTTGATTGAAGATGCCGCTGATTTCTGGACGCGGGTGATCTTCATCGGTGATGCCGCGCAGCTGTCACCCGTGAGGCTCGGCGCTATCTCCCCTGCCCTGCGCTTCACACCGTCCTTCACCCTCACCAAAGTTCTCCGCCACGACGGCGCCGTTCTCGACGCTGCAACCGAAATCCGTCAAACCGCTGGCAACCGCTGGCGGCCGAATTTCACGCGCTCACAGATCGGTAACGGCAGTTCGATCTTTACCTACGCCGATAAGCGTGAATGGCAGCACGCCATTCTCGAAATGGCCACTGATGCCCAGCGCGATAACGACCCTGACGCCTTCCGCGTCATCGCCTATCGCAACGCTGAAGTCACCAAGATCAACACCGCCATCCGCCGTCACGTCTACGGCCGCCAGGCTCCTGCCTTCGTTGAAGGTGAACGCCTCATCACCCATCAGGCCGTCAAAGATCCGCACGACCACCGCGAATTGGCCTTTGGCTCCAGCCGTGAAATCCAGATCATTCGCGCCACACCCGGCGAACTGATCCACTCCAGCTTCGCTGATGCCAAGCCCTATCGCTGCTGGGATCTGGTCGTGCGCGGTGATGACGATGAACCCGCACGCCTGATCCGCGCCATTGACCCCAGTCACGAAGGCCGCCTCGCCATCGCACTGGAGCAGCTCAAGGCAGAAGCACTCCAAAACACCACCGTCCACGGCCAAGACGCCTGGATGGATTACTGGGAGCTGCGCCACAGCTTTGCCGAACTACAGCCCTTCTGGTGCCTCACCTGCCACAAAGCCCAAGGCAGTCAGTTCCGCAACGTCTTCGTTCAAGGCCGTGACTTCGATACCGCCAACGGTGGTGTCGCTGAACGCCGCCGCCTTTGGTACACAGCTTTCACCCGTGCTCAACGCGCTGTTCACCTCGTCGCTGATCCGGAGGTCCAGCGATGAATCTCACCGACGAGCTTCTGCAATCGGGCCTGCCTAAAGCCGTCCACAACAAACTCGGATACCGCACCGTTACCCAAGACGAAGCCTTTGAACTCGTCGGCTACCGCTTCAGCGGTTGGGTCGTGCCGATGCTCGGCCCCGACGGCGAGCCCTACACAACCAAAGACGGCAAACCCTTCTATCGCCTCAAGCCCGCTGAAGGGCAGCTCAAAGCCAAAGACGGTGAAACACCACCTCGCTACCTCTCAGCTGCCGACAACGGCTGCAGGCCCTATCTCTCCCCCCTGCTGCCGCCCAAAACCCTTGAGCCTGGCCACAGCAAGGACATCACGGAAGGCGAGAAAAAAGCTGACTGCGCCACGCATCACGGCTTTGCCACCATCGCCTTCAGCGGTGTTGATGCCTGGCGTGATCGCCGCACCGGTGCCAGCCGCCCGCTACCTGAACTCGATGATCTCGGGTTTGATCGCAGCACCGTTCGCATCGCCTTCGACAGCGATGTCGTTCAAAAATCAGAGGTGCGGATGGCCATGGCCGCACTCTCCGTTCATCTCGCGGACAAGTACAGCGCCAGGCCCCTCATCACCTTCATCCCGCCTGAACTCGACGGCGGAAAGAACGGCGTTGATGACTTCATCAGCCGCCATGGCAGCTCGGCATACGGCGTCCTGCGCAAGCTCGCACGATCAGCAACTGAGCCTGACAAAGACGGCAACCCCACCTTCTGCTGGCATCACGAACCCAAGGAGTCACACGACAAAGCCCTGATCGCCTGGACCGTCTTTAAAGACAACTTCGCCAAGCGCAAGGGCGTCGGCCTTTATCAATGGAATGGCCGCCACTGGCAGCAATGCCCTGATCGCTCCGACGCCGCAGCACTTCACACACCACTCCACCTCTGGATGGATCACTGCGGTTGGGTCAAGCGCAGCACCGGAATGATCAACAGCATCACCGGTGAACTCCTGGCCCGTCTCACCGCCAATGCCCCGTGGGATTCGGCTGAACTCATCGCCTTCCGTAACGGCACCCTCAACTGGGCCACAGGCCAATTCACACGCGGCCATCGCCGCGAAGACTTCCTCACCTTCTGTCTGCCTTACGACTTCAACCCCAAAGCCAAGTGCCCACGCTTCTTCCGCTTCATCCTCGAAGCCTGTGGTCGTGATCGCGGATTGATCAACCTGATCCGCGCTGGCTTCCGTTGGACCGTCGCACCAAAGGACACCACACAAGCCTTCCCAATCGAACGGTCCTTTGATGTCACCGGTCGCAAAGGCCGCGGCAAAGGCACTCTCAGCGAAGCGCTGCAGGCTCTCGTCGGTGGTGATCACGGCCGTGGTCTCATCAAATCCTCCACCTTCAGCAATCCCAACTCACTGGCGGGCCTGCTCGGCAAACGCATTGCCATGGATCCGGATGCTGATGGCCGCATTTCCAGCGCCGGCACGTTCAACGCTGTCGTCAGCAATGAACCCGTCGAGGTGAAGCTGCTCTACAAGGACACCCACCCTGCTCGGCTTGGCTGCGTCATTTGGCGCTTCTTCAACGATTCACCCGGTGCATCCGGTGGCGGCGTTGAAGGCATGGGGCGTCGCATCATCAGCCTGCCTTTCGACGCTGAACCCAAACGCCGTGACCCTGATCTGAAACGCAGCATCGTCGCTGAAGCCGCTGGCATCTTCGCTTGGGTCTACGCCATGTCCCAGCAGGAAATGGAAGATGCCCTCGCCGGCTCCGGTGACGTTGAAGCCAGCGTCGCTGCATCCGTCGATCACGCCCTTGAACGTGACCCCGTGGTTCGCTTTCTCCTGGAGACCTACGCCGACGGCATCGACCGCATCACCGCCCGCGATCTGTTCAGCGCATGGTGCAACTGGTGCTCATCCGAACGGCACGAAACCGGCAGCAACACCCGCTTCGGCAGCCTCGTCAAAAAGGTGCTCGCCGGTGACGGGATGGATGCACAAGGGGTGCAGTGTCGGCGCTCCAACGCCGGAAAGGTGTACAGCATCAGCCCTATGCGCGATTTCCCGCTCGCGGCCTATTTCGGCTGTGCAGAGTCGCACCCTGCACAAAAGGTCAGCCCTCCACTCGACCCTTCACAGCCAAACGCCAGTCAGGAAGCAGCTTCTACTGACGAAGTGCAGGGTGTGTATGGTTCTTTTTTAAAAGAGATAGATAGAAAAAATGAGAATAGTAATAAGGGGAATAGCAATAAGGAAACTCTTTTGCCCTCTCAACCCGTCACCCCTACACAACACCCCGCTGACGCCTTCTCTGACGCCTCATGGGCTCTCGACTCACCATCCTTCACTCAGCCCTCTAAACACTCCCCCATTCGCTTCCAAGGCATTAACGGCGCTCTCCTCATCGGCAAAATCCCCGGACCATCTCGCAACGCTGACCTCATGGTCATTCGTACCCCCTCAGGCAAAATCATCGGCTGCTCTCGCTCTGACCTCACTTCCGATTCACCCCGCTAAATTGGGGACATGAGCCAAACGGTTTCCGAACAAAAGGCCCCCCGTAACCCCAAACTCGCGGGCTCGCTCACTAAAATTGAGCGCGATCTCAAGGCGTATCAACTTCACCTCGCTGGCTGTACCGTCCGCGGTGTCTGCGAAGAGATCGGCTTCAAATCAACTCAGTCCGGTTGGGCTGCAATTGAACGCGGCAAGAAATACGCAATCGAACGCGGCATCCCTGTTGAAGAGCGCCGCATTGAAATCGACCAGATGATCCGCGAGACCATCGGACACCTGGCCAAGACCATTCGCCATCAGTCCGAGCACGGGCAAGAAACGTTCTTCGTTGATGAGAGCGGCAAGAAATCAATGCAGCGCCGCGCCGGCGTTTATCCACGCATCGCTGGTGAGCTGTCCCGATCGCTCAACCGCTGGGCCGAATACCTGGGCCTGCTGGAGCGAGCGCCGGAAGTGAACCAGGCGAGCACCACGTTGATTCAGCTGAGCGCCCCTGCCGATGGGGCCAGCTTCGGCAGCAAGTGGTCCGGTGAAACGGTCGAAATCAGCGCAAGTGGACAAGAAAGTGGACAAGCCGAACGCGTTATCGCGTCAGAGTCGTTGCTGCCACAGGGCGGACCTGCTGCTTATAAAGCAGTTGAAGCGATGAAAACGATCTCTAGACCCTGTTTTCGCTGATGGCCACCAACACGGCAGCACCGGTGCAGGCAGCCCCTGCCGCAGAGATCAGGGAGCCGACGCTGACGCAGCAGTTGATGCTCGATGCACCGTGGGCTGATGACCTGTGCATCGTGTCGGCCCGCGGCTCCACCACGCTGCCTAATGGCTCAACTCTCTAACCATCTCGCACCGTTCTTGGCAGACTAGCCCCATGGGCAAGAAGGCAACTAATGCTGAAATTGACCGCCGCATTCAGGCAGTCGTGCGCCTTTTGTCAGTCGCTGCGCCTACTTCTGCCATCGTGCAGCACTGTGCACAGGAATACGGGGTCAATAGACGGCAAGCCGATAACTACATCAAACGCGCTCGCGCGATCATCAGATCCGACTACGACATCGAGCGTTCTGAGTTCCTCGCTAGCCGCATGGCGATCCTCGACAAGGTCATTTCCAGGTCAATCAAAGAGAACCAGCATTCCAATGCTGTGGGAGCGCTGAAGCTGCAATGTCAGCTCACACGTCTGCTTGAAGGCGGGTAATGACCGATCAACGCCCAGCAACCGCAGGAGGAGCAGCTGGGCTAAAGAGCCGGTATGCGCTGCGCTTGTTGGTCAGTACCGATGAAAAACTCTCCCCGCCATTGCCACTTTCTTTGCATTAGCCACCATCGGTTGCGCCGTTGGCTACCAAGCGATGGGCGGCATCCGCATCGACAAGGACGG